>NZ_JBHYIQ010000049.1:19708-51979 GCF_042739895.1 Amycolatopsis sp. NPDC059021 | reverse complement strand
GCCGGCGTCGGTGAACGCCTGCTCGAACAGGCTGAAGTTCGGGTTCCCCGGCAGTGACCGATCCCCGCCGCCGACGAGCGCGGAGAGCAGGCGCATCTTGCCGGTGGTGAAGCTGTTCGAGCGCAACGCCGCGAGGCGCAGGCCTTCCAGCGTCGGATCGGCTTCGGCAGTGCGGAGACGCTGCCCGTCCGAGGTACTGACCACGGTGATCGACGAAGCGGCGCACTGCCCGTTCGAGAACGCCTCGTCGAGGCTCTGCAGGAACCGGGCGAGGTGATAGCCACGGGCGACATAGGCGACCGTGACGTCCTTGGACACCCCGCAAACGCGTTTCGCGGTCTGCGGCACAGTGCTGGCTTCGTCCGCGTCGAACTTCACCTCGGTGACGTTGCCGCCGAAGTGCCGTTGCATGAGGGGCAGCGCCGTGCAGGTGTAGGGATCCGAACCGCCGGTCGGGACCATGATGAAATCGGCGGCGGTCACCCCGGCCGCGCTGAACGGGGCGATCTGTTTCGAGGCGCGGAACGCGACGCGGTAGAAGTAGTCGCGCCCGATCCCCCGAGGGTAGGTGATGCCGGGGGCACAGCCGCCGAAGTCGGGATGGTCGTCGCGTGACCCGCTCTGGTCGAAGCCTTCGGCGGTGATGACGTCGGAGACCATCGGAATCTTGGCCGCCGCGAGAATATCGGCGACATCGGCCGAACGCTGTTCGGACAAGCCCATGCCGACGACCGCGATCACTTCGGGGCGAGCGGCCAGTTCCCGCGTCACCTCGGCGGCGTCGTCGTTGCGGCCGTAGTCACCGATGTGCCCCAGCACCAGCCGCAGGGGGTGCAGGCAACCGGTGCCGTTGGCCTGGCGCTGCGCCGCGGCCATCCCCTCCAGTTCGTGCACCGCGCGGCTGCCCACCAGCCGGTCCGTCATCGGGATCAGGATCCCGACGGTCGCCGGCGTACCCGCCGGGTCGCATCTGTCGCCCGCCGATTTGTTCTGCTTGTCGATCACCTTCAGCACCGGGGCGAACTCGTCGATGCCGAAGGCGTAATCGCTGTCGCTCAGCCCGATGCACTTGCCACCGGACTCCCAGATGCCGCTACTCGGGAAACCGTCACGGCAGCCGAGCCGGTTCCACGCCCATGGCACGGCCAGGATCGCGGCCGCGACCAGCACGACGACGAGGCCGAGCCGCCACCAGTCGCCGAGGGGACTGGGCCGCCTGCGCGGATGCGGGATCACTCCGAGGATGTAGCGGCTCACAGGAACTCGTCTCCTTCGCCGGAGTACTTCTTGGCGCGCAGGATGAGTGGTGTCGGGTCTTTGGCGTCGTCAGCGAGCCGCAGGTAGCCGTATTCGGCGAGAGCGCGGAACTGGCTCACCTCGGACGGTGCGTTCACGAACGGATCGTGTTCAAGTGCGGGAAGCACGCCCAGCAGGACGAAGAGGCGGCCGGTCCGGTTCCTCGGCTGACCGGCGCCCTTGATCCGCTCGATGTCCCGCTCACGCGGATCGGCGGTCGCGACGACTTCGTCGAGCAGGGCGAGCCAGTCGGCAGTGGGGAGGACGGGAAGGAGTTCAGCCAGCTCCGTGGCGACGTCCTGCCGCTTGCCCAGCATGCGGTCGTGGTGCAGCCGGGCGGCCCGGTCGTCGGGATCGGCGTGGTTGCGTAACCGGCGGAACACGGCGTTCCAGCCCGGGTTCTCGTCGGGGAGGCCCGCGAGCAGCCACAAGCCGAGATACCGCACCACTGGATGCAGGGTCCGGTGCGTGCTTTCCGTACCCGGTGACCAGAGCGTCGAGGAGGTGAACAGCTCGGAGTCGAGGGCGATGGGTGCCGGCAGCAGCGGGGCCAGAGCGTGGGCTTCGTGCAGATTCCTGGCGGCGGACAGGAGGATCAGCGCGTCCAGCCCGGTTTCGTCGACTTGCCTGCGCTCGCTCAGGTCCCGGACGAACGGGCGGAGCAGATACCGGGCGATCGAACAGCCCGGTTCCGGACTGCGGCCGCGAAGAAGATCGTCCAGTGCGTGGACTGCCCCAGGGTTCTCCACCAGCTTCCGGAGGATGAAGACGGACGATGCGGCATGACCGCGGGCCAGCCGGTACACCGCCGAAGCCATCGAGCGCGGCGCGATGTCGCTGGGCCACTCGATTTCCTTGGCCAGCTGGTGAATGTCGCCGGGGGGAAGTTCCGCCAGCGCGATCCGCAGCCACGGCCCGGACGGCAGGGCCGTGTCGGGCTTGAGCTGGGTTTCCGTCAGGCGGCCGGGGTCGGGCAGGTGTCCCTCCAGGGCCCTCCCGAGTGCCCCGCCGCTCGTGGTGATCATGGTCAGCGGATCCGGCAGGCCCTCCACCGGATTGCCGGCGATCGTCTCCCAGGACCGGCGCACCCGCAGCAGCGCGCGGGTGAACGCGACAGCGGGTGGCGTGTCGCCGTCGTCGAGCAGGAGCAACGCGTTCGCCGGGCGGGAGTTGACCCTGGCCAGGCTGCGTCGCAGATCACCGAGCAACGCGGCGACGAGCAGGTCGTCGACGTCATCGCGGAAATAGGGATTCCGTGCCTGGTTGCTGAGCTTGATCAGCGCGAGCCGGGGGTTGAACTTGAAGCCCTGGTCCTGATGGCCGAACCACTCCAGCGGTCTCCCCCACCACGTCAACCGGGCCAGGCGGTGCCCGCGCAGCAGCCCGGTGGTGATGCCCTCGGCGATGCGCTTCGCCAGCGGGGGTGCCACCGCGGCCACGCCGGGCACGTTGATGTTCGCCGCGAGATTGCCGGCCGCCAGCACGAGGTCGCTGATGAACCCGGTCAGGGCGGCGCGGTCCCGATACGTGTTGAGCACGGTTTGCAGGCGGGCCAGCGCCCGGTCGGCCGGGAGTCCGTCGAAATTCTCCTTGATCGCGATCTGGGCGATCACCACACGCGGGAACGTGACGTTGTAGTGCGGTGCGCCGAGGCTCAGCCCGAGCATGATCGCGGCCAGCACGGGCCGGACCGCGTTTTCCGCGTCGCCGGGCGGTTCGAGCGGGCGCACCAGAACGGAAGGGGTCTTGCCATGCCATTCCTCGAGCACCTTTTCCAGCACCGCGGTGCGGCCGGAGCCACCGCAGCCTTCGAGTACCAGCACCGGTCTCGTTTCCACGGCACCGTGTTTCGGGACTTTCGTCATCTCGTCGATCCGCGTGAGCAGGCTCGGTCGCCCCATGAACACCTTGTCCGGCCTCCCTGTGCGCCTGGACTTGGGATTGGAAGGTGAGCACCTTAAACCGCGAAGCGGCGGAGCCCACCCGGGCTCGCGGGGTACCGGAACGGCGAAACCGGCTTTCGCCGGGAAATCACCCATTCGCCAGAACCGTTGTGTCGACCACCTAAATTACTTGCCGGTCTCGATAGGATCGGGGTGTTGTTCTTGGCTGGACGAACCTCACAGCCCGGTAGGTAGTCCGGGCGGCAGGCGGCGGTGTGAGCCCGCCCCGGCTCGTTGTCCCGCGGCCCGAGCGGGAAACCAGTGCGGCCAGGCTGATTCGTCATGCCTGGAGGTTTCCGGTGAACGGGGTTTTCACGCTGTATCACGACGGCCGGTTCTGGGTCGGCGTGTACGAGATCCACGAGGACGGCGCCGTGCGCGCCGCCCGGCACGTCTTCGGTACCGAGCCGACGCACGCCGAACTCGCCGTGTTCGCCGCCGGACGCGGGTTTGTCCGGCTCGCCGACGCCGCTCGCGCGGCACCCGCCGTCCCTGTCGAGGAGCGGCCGACGGCGCGGCTCAACGCCAAGCGCCTCGCGAAGCTGGCCAAGCGCGCTCAGGAGGACGTCGGCATCGGGACGGCCGCGCAGCGCGCGCTGAAGGAGTCGGTCGCCGAGCGGGTCGTGGAGAACAAGGATGCGCGCAAACGTCGCGCGGCCGCCGAGGCGCAGCGCAGGCGCGCGCTGGCGCGGGACAAAGCACGGGCGAAGCACCGCGGCCGATGATCGCGTCGAGGGTCTCGGACCCGGGGCGGTGTCGCGAATGCGACATTGACGGCGTTCAACGTCCCCAATGTGCCATTCGTGACAACACCTATCTGTACGCACGCCGCTGGCAGGCCCGCGAGGACGTCGCGAGCGCTCCGTTCGGGACGTTCATCGTCGGCAACGGAGCGTTCGCGACGCCGAATGACGCTGTCGGCGTGGGCGGGGAGATCCGAGGGACGCCCCCGTCGCACCCAACGCACCCGGGGACGCCCTTGTCGCCGATTCCACGCACCCGATGCCACATCGGGGTACGCGACACCGGGGTGAATCAGGCGTCGTTCCACTCCACGGCCACGCCCGCCAGCCCCGGCCCCGCCTCCCGGAAGTACGCGCTCGTGACGCCTTGGGCGTCGCACGGCAGCTCCTCGGCCTCGACCGGCAGCGCGTCGTCGCGCGCCCGGATCTGCCGGGTGCACCGAGCGGGCAGGGCGTCCGGGGCGAACCGCAGCTGCAGCAGGTAGCTCGCGCACTGGTCGCGCAGCATCCGGTAGTAGCCGGGGGAGGCCGAGCCCGAGTCATCGCGGACCTCGAAGCAGAAGACGTGGATGTCGCCCTCGGCGAGCTTGCGGTCGAAGAGCAGCTCGGTCGCCATGGTGTCGTGCTCGGGGTTGCGCCGCATCCGGCCGACCCGGCAGCCCTCGTCGGTGATCAGCTCGACGTCGGCGATCCGGCAGCCAGGGTCGCCGTTGTACACCGTGACGTAGCGGTCCGGGCCGTGCCGCCGGGCACGGGTCACCAGCCGGGTCCGCACGCTGACCTGGCGGTGTTCGGCGTCGAAGGTGATCGTGTCGTGCACCGACAGCAGCTCGAGGTCGGCGTTGTGCCGGTTGGTGGCCGGATACGCGCCCAGCTCGGCGAGGAGCTCGTCGACGATCGAGCCCATGTCACCGGAGCGCAGGTCGTGGAACGACGCGGCCATCTGGTGCCCGCGTGGCCGCCCCACCCGCGGGCCGATCAGCACCACGAGGGAGTTCGCGGGCAGCTGGAGCACCGCCTCCAGCGCGCGGACGGCGGGCAGCGCCTTGGGCACCTCCGGCTGGCGGAGCCCACGCTGCCAGTAGCTCAGCGTCGACTGTCCGATCTGGACACCCCGAAGGCTCAGGTGGGCGCGCAGCCGGGCCAGTGACAGGCCCCGGTGCGCGATGGCCAGCCGTAGTGCCTGGTGGAATTCTCCGCCGCGGAGCGCCGCGGAGAGTTCCTTCGGCAGCTCGCCGGCCGGACGGCGGACGCCGTCGATGATCAAGGGGAGGTCTCCGTCTGTTGCCACCGCTCGTCCCTTCACCCGAACAGTGTGTGCGCTGGGCGTGAACACCGCGGAACGTTCACGTTAGCAGTGCCCCGGAATGCTGCCGACCCCCGTTCGGGGTGGCTGGCGCGGGATCCCTGGTGTTCCGCGTTCCGGCGGCGGGGCGGAACGGTCCGTTCGTCCGGATGGCGTTCTTGCCCAGCGTGACCGCGCTGTTCACCGTTGTGACCACCGAATGGTTTGCCCATATTCGAGCAGGAGGCCGTCCGTGCCAGTGATCTCGAATCGGGCTCGTACCGCCGCGGCGGTGAGCCTGGCTTTGTGGCTGGCCCTTCCCGCGACGGCGGAGGCGGTTTCGCTTCCGTCGTCCTATCAGGACACCACCGCGCGGGCGACGGCCGTGCGCCAGGTGATGCCCCGTGGCGGGGACACCCCCGCCCAGCAGAACGGTGACGACGGCGTCTGGGTTCCCCTGCTGCTCCTCGGCGGGCTGCTGGTCGCGAGCGCGGGTGGCTACCTGGTGTACGTGTTACGCCGTCCGGCCGAAACCTGACCGGCGGGCCCGGTGGTGAGCACCCCCGCCGGGCCCACCGGTCGACCACGGGCACCGTAGGGTCTTCCCGTGGGCCGACTCGTGGTGATCGAAGGACTGGACGGTGCCGGGAAGCGCACCCTGACCGACAGGCTGACCGGTGCGCTGAACGCCGCCGGGGCGAGCGTCGGCAAGCTCGCGTTCCCGCGCTACGGCGAGAGCGTGCACGCCGACCTCGTCCGCGAAGCGCTGCATCGCGGCCACGGCGACCTCGCCGATTCGGTGTACGGGATGGCGCTGCTCTACGCGCTCGATCGCCGTGGCGCCGCCGAGGGCATCCGGGCACAGCTGGCCGCGAACGACGTCGTCCTGCTGGACAGGTACGTCGCCTCCAACGCCGCGTACGCCGCCGCGCGGCTGCGACAGGACGCGAACGGTGAGGTCGTGCGCTGGGTCTGGGACCTGGAGGTCGAGCGGTTCGCCCTGCCGCGTCCGGACGCGCAGCTGCTGCTGCGGGTCGCGCCCGAGGTCGCCGCCGAACGGGCCGAACGCCGCGCGGCGACCGAAACGGACCGGGAGCGCGACGCGTTCGAGACCGACGACGCGCTCCAGACACGCTGCGCCGCCATGTACGACGAACTCGCGAAGTCGTCGTGGCTCGCGCCGTGGCACGTCGTCGACGGAGTCGCGCACACCGACGTCGACGCGCTCGCGAAGGAACTGCTCCGGTCCTGAGGTGTCTCAGGCGAACCGGGCCGGGTCGAACAGCGCGATCGGGTGCGAGGTGCCGCCATCGACGACGAGGTCGGCAAGGATCTCGCCGACCACCGGGACGAACTTGAAGCCGTGCCCGGAGAATCCGCACGCCACCGTGACGCGGTCCTGTCCGGGATGCGGCGCGATCACGAAGTGCGCGTCCGGCGTGTTCGTGTAGAGGCAGGTCGCCGCGCGCAGGAATCGTCCCGGCAGGGTCGGCAGCCGAGGCGCGACGGTCGTGGCCATGTCCGCGACCTCCTCGTCCGACACCGTGCGGTCGATCGTGTCGGCCGTGCAGGTCCGGCCGCCGCCGAAGATCGCGACCTTGACCCCGTCCCGCGGCCCGTGGCGCGCCGGGAAGCCGTAGAGATCGCGGCCGTCCTCGGTGTTCCAGATGTACACCGGATGCCGCCGGTACGGCTCGATGCCGCCGTCGGGGGCGAACCAGTACTGGATCTGCCGTTCGATCCGGAACTCGACGCCGAGGTCGGCGAGCAGTTCGGGAGCCCACGCCCCGGGGCAGACGACGAGCTGTTCGGCGGTGTAGTGGTTGTGCGAGGTGCCCACCCGGACCCCCGACGTGCTCGCGTTCCAGGTGTAGACCTTCTCCTCGTGGTGCAGTTCGGCGCCCGCTCGCGCGGCGAGCTGCAGGTGCGCGGCGACGCTCGCCTCGGGCACCACGAGCCCCGCGCCCGGTTCGTACAGCGCGACCTCGTCGTCGGCCGGGTTCAGGGTGGGGAAGCGGCGGCGGATGCCGGCCGCGTCGAGCATCTCGTGCGCGAGGTCGAACTTCTGCGCGCTCAGCTGGCTCCCGGCCACCGGCCGCGAATCCGGCCGCCCGAGGACGAGCCCGCCGCAACGGGTGAAGATCTCCCGCTGGGAGTCGCGTTCGATGCCCTCCCACAGTTCGTGCGCCCGCAGCAGCAGCGGGACGTAGGCCGTGTCCTCGAAGTACGCCTGCCGCGTGATCCGCGAGCCGCCGTGGCTGGAGCCGCGGTTGTGCACCGGCGCGAACTGGTCGATACCGAGCACCCGCTGCCCGCGCCGCGCCAGCCGGCACGCGGCCGCGCTGCCCATCCCGCCGAGCCCGAGCACGATGACGTCGTAATGGGTCATCGGGCGCTCCGCAACCGGGTCATCGCCGGATCGAACAGCGGCTCGGCCGCCACCAGCGCGGGAATCTTCTCGGCGAAGTACTCGATCTCGACCCGCTGACCCGGCGTTGTGTAGCCGACGGGAAGCCACGCGTACGCGATGTTCTTGCCGACTGTGTAGCCGTACGCCGCACTGGTGACGTAGCCGATCGGCCGGCCCTGCGCGTACACCGGCTCCTTGCCGAGCACGACGGCGTACGGGTCGTCGATGGTCAGACAGGTCAGTTTCCGGGTCACCGTCTCGGCCGAACGGCCTTCGAGCGCGTCCCGGCCGAGGAAGTAGCCCTTGTCCCTCCGCACCGCGAAGCCGAGACCGGCCTCATACGGGTCGTGCTCGGTGGTCAGATCCGTGCCCCAGGACCGGTAGCCCTTCTCCAGGCGCATGCTCGCGAACGCCTCCCGGCCGGCGGCGATGATCCCGTGCGGCCTGCCCGCCTCCCACAGCGTGTCCCACAGCCGCCTGCCGAGGTCGGCGCCGGTGTAGAGCTCCCAGCCGAGTTCGCCCACATAGGACAGTCGCATCGCGACTACCGGGATACCACCGACGTACGCGGTTTTCGCCTTGAAATAACCCATCGCGCGGTGTGAGAAGTCCGTTGTGGACAGTGGTTGCAGGACCTGGCGCGCGAGCGGTCCCCACAGGCCGATGCAGCACGTGCCGGACGTGGTTTCGTGGATCTGCACCGTGCCGTCGCCGGGCAGATGCCTGCGCAGCCAGTCGAGGTCGAGCGGGCCGTTCACGCCGGCCTGGAACCGGTCGGCGGCCAGCCGCGCGACCGTGAGATCGCCGCGTATCCCGCCGTCCTCGCCGAGCAGCAGTGTGTAGGTGATCGCTCCCGGCGGCTTGTCGAGCTGGTTGGTGGTCATCGCCTGGAGGAACGGCAGCGCGCCCGGCCCGGTGACCTCGAGGCGCTTCAACGGCGTCATGTCGAACATCGCGACCCGCTCGCGGGCCACCAGCGCCTCGGCACCGCAGATCGGCGACCAGTACCGCGCGGCCCAGCCGTTGCGGGCCGGGATCCGTTCGACCTCCGGCAGGTTCTCGTTCTCGGCGTACCACTGTGGACGTTCCCAGCCGCCCGCTTCCAGGAAGCACGCGCCGAGTTCGATCTGGCGCTCGTAGAACGGGCTCGTCCGCAGTGGCCGCGGTTCTTCCCTCGGTTGCAGGGGATGGATGACGTCGTACACCTCGACGAAGCTCTGGCAGCTTCGGGTGCGTACGTAGTCCGGCGCGAGCTGGACCTGTTCGAAGCGGGCGAGGTCGCAGCCGTGCACGTCGGTCTCCGGCTGCCCGTCGACGAGCCATTCGGCGAGCGCGCGGGCGGCCCCGGCGGAGTGGGTGATCCAGATGGCCTCGGCGACCCAGAAACCGTCGAGGTCCGGATGTTCGCCGAGCAGCGGCATCCCGTCCGGGGTGAAGGAGAACAGCCCGTTGACGCCCTCTTCGACCTTCGCCTCGCGCAGGACCGGCAGCAGTTCGGTGGCGGCGGTCCAGGACTCCTCGAAGTCGGCGGGGGTGAACGCGAGTTCGGACGGCATTCCGCCGCCGGTCCGGGGATCGGCGATGTCCGAGGGATCGACCGGCATCGGGCGGTGCCCGTACGCGCCGACGCCGAGCCGGTCGCCGTGCTCGCGGAAGTAGAGGTCGGCGTCCTGGTGCCGCAGGATCGGCCTGCTCGCCTCGTCGTGGTGCCGGGCGAGTGCGGGCAGCGGCGTCGTCTTCGCGTACTGGTGTGCCATCGGGACCAGCGGCACGGTGAGGCCGACCAGTTCGCCGACCAGCGGTCCCCACATCCCGGCGCACGACACGACGACGTCGGCGCGGAACCGGTCGGTCTCGGTGACCACGGCGGTGACCCGGCCGCCCGCGCGTTCCACGCCGACGACCCGCTGGCGGGCGAGGAACCGAGCCCCGCGCCCGATCGCCCGCCGGGCCTGGGCCTCGGCCGCGCGCAGCGGGTTCGCCAGCCCGTCGCCGGGGGTGTGGAAGCCGCCGAGGATCTTCGTCGCGTCGAGCAGCGGGTGCAGGGCGGCGCACGCGCCCGCGTCGAGCAGCGTGCTCGGCACGCCCCACGACGTCGCCCAGCCGTGCCGTCGTTGCAGATCCGCCCAGCGGGCCGGGGAGGCGGCGACCTCGAGACCGCCGACCGGCCGGAAGCACCGGCGCCCGTCGAGGGTGAGGCCGCGGTACTTTCCGACGGTGTAGCGGGCGAAATCGGTCATGGTCTTGCAGCCGTCGGTCTGGAAGACCAGCCCCGGCGCGTGCGAGGTGGACCCGCCGGTGGTGAACAGCTCGCCCTGCTCCAGCACGGTGACGTCGGTCCAGCCGCGCTCGGTGAGCTCGTCGGCCACCGCGCAGCCGACTATCCCCGCGCCGACGACGACAACGCGCGGCCGTGGAGCCATCGGGGTCCTCCTCGCCTGCCCGCGCGTCCACTGTGGACAGCCGGGCTCCTTGCCGTTGGCGTGCTCGGGGCCCGCGTCGGGGGAGGCGCGGGAGGTTGCGGATGGGGGAATGCGTTCCGTCTTCTGCAACAAAGTGCGTGATGCCGCGAGCAGTGTCAAGAGCCCGAAAAGGTTCCGCTCGCACGTGGCCGCGCAGGTGGGCGCGGTGCTACCGGCGAACGGGCCAAGTAACGGCACGCTCGCCCGTGCCGATGCGACGTCGGGGGAGTGGACGCCTCAGTCCGCGAAGTAGCCGAGCTGGGCGGAAAGCTCCATCGCCGCTTCGGTGAGCGGCCGCACGATCTGCCGGACGCGCTGTTTCGAGAGGCGGTACGAAGGCCCCGAAACGCTCATCGCGGCCACGACTTCGCCGCCGGGGCCGTGGATCGGCACCGCGACCGCGTGCATGCCGAGCTCGAGTTCCTCGTAGCAGGCCACGTAACCGTCTTCGGCGACGCGGTCGAGTTCGGCGTTCAGTTCCTCCGGGTCGACGACCGTGCGCGGGGTGTACTGCTCCAGCTTGCGGCGGAGAAGACGCTTTCGCTCCGCCTCGGGCAGCGAGGCGAGCAGGATCTTGCCGCTGGAGGTCGCGTGCAGCGGCGTGCGCTGGCCGGTCCAGTTCTGCGTGCTGATCGCGGCCGATCCGCGGGCCTGGCTGATGTTGATCGCGACGCCGTCGTCGGCGATCGCGATGTTGACCGTCTCGCCCAGCGTCTCGGCCAGCGTCTGGCAGCTGGTCCGGCCCAGCTTCGCCAGGTCCATCCGGCCGGTGGCGGCACCGGCCAGCCGGACGATGCCGAAGCCGATGGCGTATTTCCCCCGCTCGCCCAGTTGCTCGACCAGGCCACGCGACTCCAGGACGCTCAGCAGGCGGGACGCCGTCGACTTGTGGACGCCCAGTTCGCCCGCGATCTCGGTGATCCCCGTTTCCCCGTTGCGTGCGAGCAGTTCCAGCACGCTGATCGCGCGGTCGACCGATTGCACCTGGCTGCCAGTTGCGTTGCCCGACTCCTGGTTCCGCATGACGCAACACTAACGGCTGACGCTGAAAAAGTTCGGCTGAGTGGGCGAACCCCTTGGTCAGCCACCTGCCGGACGGCATCCGGGGGACGCCCTCGGTGCCGCACGCGGTGCGCTCCGCACGGGTACGGTGGACGGCGAGGGCGCGGCCGCCACCCGGAAGGCCCGCACCCGGATGGAGCAAATCCGCCCGATTTCGGATCTTTCCGGTGGCCGAACCCCGGGTCGCGCGTCCTCCTGTGGCAAGTAGTGCGAATATGTGTTCATGAAGGCACGTGTCTTGGTGGTCGACGACGACCCCGCACTCGCGGAGATGCTCACCATCGTGCTCCGTGGGGAGGGGTTCGACACGGCGGTGGTCGCCGACGGTTCGCGCGCGCTTCCCGCGCTGCGCGAGCTGAAACCCGACCTCGTCCTGCTCGACCTCATGCTGCCCGGGATGAACGGCATCGACGTCTGCAAGGCGATCCGGGCCGAGTCCGGCGTGCCGATCGTCATGCTCACCGCCAAGAGCGACACGGTGGACATCGTGCTCGGCCTGGAGTCCGGCGCCGACGACTACGTGGTCAAGCCCTTCAAGCCGAAGGAGCTGGTCGCGCGGGTCCGCGCCAGGATGCGCCGCACCGAGGCCGAGCCCGCCGAGTCGCTCACCATCGGCGATCTGGCCATCGACGTCCCCGGCCACGAGGTCACCCGCGAGGGCAAGGCCATCCCGCTCACGCCGCTGGAGTTCGACCTGCTGGTCGCGCTGGCGCGCAAGCCGCGTCAGGTGTTCACCCGCGAGGTGCTGCTCGAGCAGGTCTGGGGCTACCGGCACGCGGCCGACACCCGGCTGGTCAACGTGCACGTCCAGCGGCTGCGGTCGAAGGTGGAGCGGGACCCGGAGCACCCCGAGGTGGTGTTGACCGTGCGCGGCGTCGGGTACAAGGCCGGCCCGCCGTGATCCGTCCATGACAGCGGCCTCCCCGGAAGAACCGGAAAGCACCGAGGCGGAGCCCGGCCGTGACCCGATGAGGGGACGGTTGCCGCGCTCCGCCCGCTCGGCGGCGCGCCTCGTACGGCGCGTCGCGGCTTTCGCGCGCCGTCGTGTCGTCGGGTTCAACGAACTGTGGCGGCATTCGCTGCAGTTCCGGGTCACCGTGTCGACGCTGGCGCTGTCTTCGGCGGTGGTGTTCGTGCTGGGCATGGTGCTGCAGAACCAGATCACCGAGCGCCTGCTGGACACCAAGCGTTCCGCCGCGATCGAGCAGACGCGGGCACTCGCCGACACCGCGGCGGGCGAGCTGGTCGGCGTCGGCGGCGAGGGTCCCGAAGCCCTGCGTACGCGGCTGGAGAACGCGCTCAAGAAGATCTCCAGCAGCCCGGCGAACCAGGGCGGGGCCGGTTCGGCGGCGGGCACCTTCGACCCGGTGCTCGTCAGCGGCGGCCGTGGCCAGGCGGCCAGCACCCCGGTGTCGGCGGGTCCGTTCGCCAGCGTGCCGCCGCGGCTGCGCCAGTTCGTCGAGTCCAACCAGGTCAGCTACCTGGAGCACACCGTCGACGACGGGAACGGCGGCCGCACCACGTACCTCATCGTCGGCGCGCCGCTGAGCACCGTGGCCAGCCCGCTGCAGTTGTACCTGCTGTTCCCGCTGACCAGCGAGCAGAACACGGTGTCCACCGTGCAGAACACGCTGCTCGTCGGCGGGCTCGTGCTGCTGCTGTTGCTCGCCGGGATCACGAACCTCGTCACGCGGCAGGTGGTACGGCCCGTCCGGCAGGCGGCGGCCGCGGCCGAGCAGTTCGCCGGTGGCGATCTCGACCAGCGGCTGGCCGTGCTCGGCGAGGACGATCTGGCGAAGCTCGCGGTGTCCTACAACGAGATGGCCGCGAGCATCCAGCGGCAGATCCGGCAGCTGGAGGAGTTCGGCGGGCTGCAGCGTCGGTTCACCTCGGACGTCTCGCACGAGCTGCGCACCCCGCTGACCACGGTCCGGATGGCGGCCGACGTGCTGCACGCCTCGCGCGAGCAGTTCCCGGCCGGGCTCGCCCGCTCCACCGAACTGCTGGTCGACGAGCTCGACCGCTTCGAAGCCCTGCTCGGCGACCTGCTGGAGATCAGCCGCCTGGACGCCGGTGTCGAGGAGCTGTCCGCCGAGTTCATCGACGTCCGGCCGATCGCGACCAGGGCGGTCGAGCAGGTGCGGGTCATCGCCGGGAACGCGGGCAGTTCGATCGAGCTGGTGCTGCCCGAGGAGGAGGCGCCCGCCGAGGTCGACGCCCGGCGCGTCGAACGGATCCTGCGGAATCTGCTCGCCAACGCCGTCGATCACAGTGAGGGCAAACCGGTGGTGCTCACCGTGGGAGTCAACGAGAACGCCGTGGCGGTCACGGTCCGGGACCGCGGTGTCGGGCTGCGGCCCGGCGAGGCCGAGCTGGTGTTCAACCGGTTCTGGCGGGCGGATCCCTCCCGCAACCGGCGCACCGGCGGCACCGGGCTGGGCCTGGCGATCAGCCAGGAGGACGCGCGCCTGCACGGCGGGCAGCTCGACGCGTGGGGCGCGCCGGGCTACGGCGCGTGCTTCCGGCTGGTGCTGCCGCGCAGGCAGGGCACCGCGGTGGAGGAGAGCCCGCTGCCGCTGCCGCCTGCGGACCACGTCCCGCCCGCGGCCGAGCCGACGGTGATCGGCACGCTCGAGGTCCAGCCCGCGCCGGACGCGCTGCTCGCCGAGCGCGAGGAGGTCGGCCGGTGAAACGTGCCGTACTGGCCGTGCTGTGCCTCGTCCTCCTGGCCGGGTGCGCGAACATCCCGCAGGAGTCCCAGCCGATGGTGGTGCCGGGGGACAAGCCGCCGCAGCCCGCCGCCAGCGTGTCCGAGCCCTCGATGGGCATCGACTCGCTGACGCTGGCACGCCAGTTCGTCCGCGCGAGCGCGGTGCCGGGGTCGAACAACGCCGCCGCGCGCGCGTACCTCGACGACCAGGCTCGCGCGAACTGGAAGCCCGCGCGGGGGCTGACGATCATCGACGACATCTTCAACACCACCTACGACACCGAGAACCGGACGCCGGATCCGAACGTGCAGACGGTGAACGTGCACGGGTTCGCGCTGGGCGTGCTGAACGGCGACGGCTCGTTCGTCCCGAACCAGGCGCCGTTCAAGCTCCAGCTGGAAGTACGCAAGCAGCAGGCGACGGGGCAGTGGCGGATCGTCAACCCGCCGCCGAACCTGGTCGTCACCAACGCCGATTTCTCGATCAACTACTTCCGCGTCCCGGTGAGCTTCTACTCGCCGGACGCCGGCACGTTCGTGCCCGATCTCCGTTACGTGGTCGCGAAACCGCAGTCGGGGCTCGCCGGGCGGGTGATGGATCTGCTGATGCTCGGGCCGTCCGAGGGGCTCGCGGGCTCGGTGAAGAACCTCCTCGCCGATCCGGTCACCATCGAGAACAACGTCAAGACCGCCGACGACGGTTCGGTGGTGGTGCCGCTGACCGGGCTGACCGGGGCGACCCCGGAGACCAGGAACCTGATCGCCGCGCAGATCGTGCTCTCGCTGCAGACCGTGACCTCGACCCGGATCCGGCTGCTCGCCGACGGCGCGCCGCTCGTGCCGGGGCACGAGTACTGGCGGGCGAGCGAACTGCCCGCGTACGCCGCCGCGGCGTCGCCGAGTTCCGACTTGCTGGGCCTGATGACCGCGGGCGGCAGGCTGCGCTCGCTCGGCACCGGCGCGCCGGTCGAAGGACCGGCGGGTAGCGGCGGCTACGACGTCGCAAGCGCGGCGCAGTCGATCGACGGGAAACGGCTCGCGGTGGTCGAACGCACCGGTGGCCGGATGCGGCTGCGGGTCGGCGACTTCGGCCGGGACCTGCCGCAGACGGAGCTGTTCGGCGGTTCGCTCACCCGGCCGACCTGGCGCCCCGCCGCGCCCGGCGGCGACGCCTCCGGCGAGGTGTGGACGGTCGTCGATCACACGACGGTGGCGCGGCTGGTGCTGGCCCCCGGCGGGCATTGGGCGCAGCAGGGCGTGAACGCGAACGAGGTGACCGCGCTCGGCCAGATCACCGAACTCCGGCTCTCCCGCGACGGTTCGCGCGCCGCGGCCGTGGTCGGCGGGAAACTGGTGGTCGCCTCGGTGGTGCGGACCGCGGATTCGGTCACCCTGCGCGCGCCGCGGCTGCTGCAGAACCGCGACCTCGCGAACGTCGTGGACGTCGACTGGGCCACTACGGACACGCTCGTCGCGTCCACGTCGTCCACCTCGCAGCCGGTGGTGAAACTGCCGATCGACGGACTGCGGATGGACGCCTTCAACAGCTCGAACCTGACCCCGCCGGTGCACTCCGTCACCGCCGCCCCGAACCGGCCGATCGTGGTCGCCGACGGCGGTGGCCTGTGGTTCGCCTCGGAGCTGGGCGAGGTCTGGCGGCCCCACACCCACACCACTCCCGGCGCCGACGCCTTCTATCCCGGCTGACGCCTTCGCGCTCGACTGTCCCTTGTGGACACTCGGTGCCGTCGTGCGTCGCGAGCGTGAGTAAAGGTCCCTTGCTCCCGTCTCCGGGAGGCCCGGCCGCCGCGCGGGCGATGTCCTGAACGACGCGTACGAGACGTTCAACGTCCCCATCGCGTCGTTCGGGACGGCCAAGATCCCCTGCCGCTTCGCGGCGAACCGAAACTGTCGGTGGTGGGCGGGACACTCAGCGGCATGAACTCCCGTGTGCTCGATCTGCTCATCCCCGCCCGCTGCGCCGCCTGTGGTGTGCGCGGTGCTCCGTGCTGCGCCGCGTGCGGCGAGGTGTGGGGCGCACTGACCGAGGTGACCCGTCTGCCGACAGCGGGCCTCGTGCCGGTGTACGCGCTCGCCCGCTACGAGGGCGTGGCGAAACGCCTCCTGATCGCCTACAAGGAACGCGGCCGCCGTGATCTCGGGCCGCCGCTCGGCCGGGCCGTGGCCGATGCCCTCCCGTCGCTGCTCGCCAGGGCGCTCGCACCCGGTCCCGGCTCCGGGACTCCCCAGAGCGGGAATCCCCGCGCCGGGATTCCCAGGGGCGGGATTCCCGAAAGTGGGATTCCCACATCCGGCGTTCCCGAACTCGGCCCTCCCACATCCGCGCTTCCCGAACCGGCGAACCCGCGAGCCGGGAATCCCCCTCGCGGCTTTCCCGAGTACGGGAATCCCGGGCCAGGGCTTCCCAACTCCGGGATTCCCGGGCCGGAGAACCCCGGAACCGGGAATCCCGGTACTGGGACGCGCCGTACCGGCAATCCCGGATGTGGGAATCCCACCGCCGGGAATCCCACACTCGGGAATCCCGGAGCGGGGCTTCTCAGAGCGGGGAACTCCCGGACCGGGAAACCCAGCTCGGAAGATCCCGCACACGGGGATCCCAGGACGGGGAATCCCACTTCGGGGCATCCCGGTTTCGGGCGCTCTTGGGCTGGGAATCCCACCTCTGGTGTCTGTCTCGTTCCCGCTCCGAGCAGGCGTTCGGCGTCCCGGCTGCGTGGCGGCCCGCACGTCCGGCGCCTGGCCGAGGCCGCCGCGGCGCTGCTCGCCGCACGTGGTGTCCCGGCCGCGGTCGCCCCCGCGTTGCGGCTCGCGGGTGGCGCGAAAGACGCTGTCGGGCTGAATCGTGCGGAGCGGCTGGCGAACCTCGAAGGGCGGCTCCGGTTCGTCCCGGCGGGCCGTCCGCCGCCGCGACTGCCGGTAGTGGTGCTCGACGACGTCGTGACCAGCGGCGCCACGGCCGCGGCGTGCGCGCGTGTGCTGCGCGGACACGGGGTGGAGGTGGTCGCGGTCCTCGCGCTCCTCGCGGCCGAGTGATGCGAGGGTCACCTACATGAGTGACCTTTAGCGGGAACGCCGCGGTCCGCGCGGCCGTTGTCCGGGTATGAGGGCCTGCCTCCGAAGCACTCCGATGACACGCCACTCCACCGGGGTGGCGGCTGTGCCCGGCGGGGTTGTCACCCTCGGTTTTCCTGGTACCGAAGCGTTGCGCCGTCCGCGTGAAAACAAGTCACGGGAACGGTGCCCGAACCGCGAGGATTTTGCGGTGATCACCCGTGCTTCGCTGCGCGCCGTGACTGTGTCCTACCCCCTGACATCCCCCGGCTCGGGGGCTGTTGCAACGGCCGTGATGAAGCTAACGTGCTCCGCAATCAGCAATCCCCGCAGGCAGGGAGGTGACCAGCCCATGTCCCTGGCGCCGGAGGTGCGCTGAGTTCGCGCTCGGACATCCGCCGCGAGACGTCGTGACCGTCTGCCGAGTTCCCTCAGCCCGCGATCCGGGCTTCGTCCCCGCTTTACCGGCGCCCTGGTTAAACACAACAGCTCGCAGTCATTTCAGCGAGGGAGGTCGTGTATGGACATCGTCGTTAAGGGCCGCAACGTGGAGGTGCCCGATCATTACCGGGCGCTTGTCGGCGAAAAGCTGGCCCGGCTTGAGCGCTACGACAAGAAGGTCATCCGGTACGACGTGGAGCTCTTCCACGAGCCGAACCGCAGGCAGGCCAAGAGCTGCCAGCGCGTCGAGATCACCGGAAAGGGCAGGGGCCCGGCCGTGCGCGCCGAAGCGTGTGCCGCCGACTTCTACGCAGCGCTGGACTCCGCGGTCACCAAGCTCGAGAACCGTTTGCGGAGGACACACGACCGGAGGCGCGTGCACTATGGCCGCAGCCGTCCGGAATCGGTCGCCGAGGCGACCTCCATGGCGATGGCGCCAGGCACGTCCCCGGCGAATTCCGCCGCTCCCGCCGCGCGTACCGCGGTGTTGGAGGCACCCGAGGCCGAAACACTCACGAACGGATTCGCGGCTTCGAGTGTCGAGGGGATTCCCCAGCAACAGCGCTGGGAAGACGAGGAGCTGGGCCACCAGCCCGGCCGCGTCGTCCGCGAGAAACAGCATTCCGCGGACCCGATGACGGTGGACCAGGCTCTCTACGAGATGGAGCTGGTCGGCCACGACTTCTACCTGTTCAACGACTCCGAAGCCGGCAGGCCGAGCGTCGTCTACCGCCGGAAGGGCTTCGACTACGGCGTGATCCGGCTCGGCTGAGCGGACCCGGACAAGGCCCCGAGCGGCCCGCACGCACCGCGTGCGGGCCGCTCGCGTGCGGTCCCTACGCAAGGTGCGTGCGCGCATGCTGTCCGGTTCCCTACGATGGGGTGCGGACGACTGCGGCTCACCAGGCCCCAGTCGGGGACGACACTGCCCGGGAGCGGCTCGGGTGCGTTCAACAAATCAGCTAGTGAGGTCGACCGGATGGTGCTGAACCGCCTGCTCCGCGCGGGTGAGGGCAAGATGGTGAAGCGGCTGCGCAACATCGCCGATCACATCAATACCCTCGAAGACGACGTCAAGGACCTGTCCGACGCCGAGCTGCGGGCGAAGACCGAGGAGTTCCGCAAGCGGTATCGCGAGGACAAGGAGACGCTCGACGAGCTGCTCCCGGAGGCCTTCGCGGTCGCCCGCGAGGCGAGCAGGCGGGTGCTCGGCCAGCGGCACTACGACGTCCAGCTGATGGGGGGCGCGGCGCTGCACCTCGGCCAGGTGGCCGAGATGAAGACCGGTGAGGGCAAGACCCTGACCTGTGTGCTCGCGGCCTACCTGAACGCGATCCCCGGCGACGGCGTGCACATCATCACGACCAACGACTACCTGGCCAAGCGCGACTCGGAGTGGATGGGCCGCATCCACCGCTTCCTCGGTCTCGAGGTCGGCGTCATTCTCGCCGAGCAGCCGCCGGAGGTACGGCGCCAGCAGTACAACGCCGACATCACCTACGGCACGAACAACGAGTTCGGGTTCGACTACCTGCGCGACAACATGACCTGGAGCCTGGACGAGTGCGTCCAGCGCGGGCACAACTTCGCGGTCGTCGACGAGGTCGACTCGATCCTCATCGACGAGGCGCGGACCCCGCTGATCATCTCCGGCCCCGCCGACCAGTCCTCGCGCTGGTACGTCGAGTTCGCCCGGCTCGCGCCGCTCATGCAGGGCATCGACACCACCACGATGGGCACGCGCGAGCGTGTCGAGAAGACCAACCTGATCAACAGCAAGTACCACTACGAGGTCGACGTGCGGAAGCGCACGGTCGCGGTCACCGAGAAGGGCGTCCGGTTCGTCGAGGACCAGCTCGGTATCGACAACCTCTACGAGGCCGCCAACACCCCGCTGGTCGGCTACCTGAACAACGCGCTGAAGGTCAAGGAGCTCTACCACCGCGACAAGGACTACATCGTCCGCGACGGCGAGGTCATGATCGTCGACGAGTTCACCGGCCGCATCCTGGTGGGCCGCCGCTACAACGAGGGCATGCACCAGGCGATCGAGGCCAAGGAGAAGGTCGAGATCAAGGCCGAGAACCAGACGCTGGCCACGATCACGCTGCAGAACTACTTCCGGCTGTACAAGAAGCTCTCCGGGATGACCGGTACCGCCGAGACCGAGGCGGCCGAGTTCCACCAGACCTACAAGCTGGGCGTGGTGCCGATCCCGACGAACCGGCCGATGGTCCGCGCCGACCAGGCGGACCTGATCTACAAGTCCGAGCAGGCGAAGTTCGAGGCGGTGGCCGAGGACATCGCCGAGCGGCACGAGAAGGGCCAGCCGGTCCTGGTCGGCACGACCAGCGTCGAGAAGTCCGAGCACCTGTCGAAGCTGCTGCTGAAACTGGGTGTGCCGCACGAGGTGCTCAACGCGAAGCACCACGACCGCGAGGCGCTGATCGTCGCGCGGGCCGGCCGCAAGGGCGCGGTCACGGTCGCCACCAACATGGCGGGCCGCGGTACCGACATCGTGCTCGGCGGCAACCCGGACATCATCGCCGACCAGACGCTGCGCGAGCGCGGCCTCGACCCGGTGGAGAACTCCGAGGAGTACGAGGCCGCGTGGCCGAACGTGCTCGAAGAGATCAAGGCGGACGCCAAGGCCGAGGCCGAGGAGGTCCGCGAGGCGGGCGGGCTCTACGTACTCGGCACCGAGCGCCACGAGTCCCGGCGCATCGACAACCAGCTCCGTGGTCGTTCCGGCCGTCAGGGCGACCCCGGCGAGTCGCGGTTCTACCTGTCGCTCGGGGACGAGCTGATGCGCCGCTTCAACGCGACGATGGTCGAGCGCGTGATGACCACCATGCGGCTGCCCGACGACGTGCCGATCGAGCACAAGATGGTCTCCAAGGCCATCAAGAGCGCGCAGACGCAGGTCGAGCAGCTCAACCACGAGACGCGCAAGAACGTCCTCAAGTACGACGAGGTCATGAACGAGCAGCGCAAGGTGATCTACGCCGAGCGCCGCCGCGTCCTCGAGGGCGAGGACCTGCGCGAGCAGATCGAGCACATGCTCATCGACGTCGTCAACGCCTACGTCGATGGTGCGACCGAGTCCGGTTACGCCGAGGACTGGGACCACGAAAAGCTGTGGACCGCGCTCAAGACGCTCTACCCGGTGAGCCTCGACTGGGACGACCTGATGGAGGACGGCGACCTCGACGCCGAGGGCCTGCGTGCCGCGCTGGTCGAGGACGCGCACCGCGCCTACGACCGCCGCGAGGCCGAGATCGACGAACTGGTCGGCGAGGAAGGCGCGATGCGCCGCCTCGAGCGTCAGGTGATGCTCACCGTGCTCGACCGCAAATGGCGTGAGCACCTCTACGAGATGGACTATCTCAAGGAGGGCATCGGCATGCGGGCGCTCGCGCAGCGCGATCCGCTGATCGAGTACCAGCGCGAGGGCTTCGACATGTTCCGCGCGATGCTGGACTCGTTGAAGGAGGAGGCCGTCGGCTTCCTGTTCAACCTCCAGGTCGAGCGCGCCGAACCGGCGCCGGTCGCCGAGGAGGGCGCCACGGCGCTGCCCACCGGTGTGAGCGGCAACGGCCAGGCCGCGGAGGGTGATGGCAGGCACGCCCGCCCGGCGCCGCCCCAGCCGCAGGCACCATCGACCGACAGCGAGTCCGTGCCGTCCGCCTTGCGGGGCAAGGGGCTCGGCGGTGGCGGCGCGCAGAGCGGGCTGACCATGTCGGGCCCGTCCGAGGACGGGAGCGTCGAGTCCCATTCGGACGGTCCCGCCGAGGCGGCAGGCGGGGCGGGCGGTGGCACCCGCCGGGAGCGCCGTGCCGCCCAGCGTGCCGAGGCGAAGAAGGGCAAGAAGGGCCCGCGCCGCTAGGAGTTTCGGTCACCGGAGGGCCGTCGCGTCAGGAACGCGGCGGCCCTCCGGCGCGTTGTGCGGGTATGGGGCCAGGAGCCCGGCCTACGAGCGAGGGGAGCGCCGTGCCCACTACGCCGGTCGAAGCGGATTTGCCGACTTTCGCCGCGTTGTTCGGCGAGGATCGGCGGCCCGATCCGTACCCGGACTATCGCCGATGGCGGGAGCGGGCCCCGGTCGCGCTGCTGCCCGGCGCGGTCGCCGTGAGCGGCCAGGCCGAGGCGGTGCAGTTGTTGCGCGACAACGCTTTCGGCCATCCGAAACCCGAGATCCGCGCGCCGGAGGACCAGCGCCCGGACGAGCCGGTGGACGAAGAGGGCCGGGTCGTCCGATCCTTCCTCGGGCTCAACCCGCCCGATCACACGCGGCTGCGACGGCTGGTGTCGAAGGCGTTCACCCCGCGGATGGTCGAGCGGCTCACCCCGCGGATCGAGGAACTGGCCGCCACGATGGCCGGCCGGATCGCCGACGCGGACGAGGCCGATCTCATGGCGGATCTCGCGGCGCCGCTACCGGTCGAGGTGATCAGCGAGCTGCTGGGCGTCCCGCTCGACGACCGCGAGCGGTTCGCCACGTGGTCGCACGCGATGGCACGCGGGCTCGACCCGGATTTCCTGCAGGCGCCGGAAACCCGGGAGCCTGCCGTCCGCGCCCGGCAGGAGTTCGTCGCCTACTTCCGTGAGCTGGCGGCGCGACGACGGCACGAGCCCGGCGAGGACCTTCTGTCCACTTTGGTCGCCGTGTCCGACGCCGGTGACACGCTCAGCGAGGGCGAACTGCTCGTCACGCTGAGCCTGCTGCTGATCGCGGGGCACGAGACGACCACGAACCTCATCGGCAACGGTGTCCTCGCACTCCTGCGGCATCCCGAGGGTATCGGCGCGCTCGGGCCCGGCGGCGAACTCGCCGAGCGGGCCGTGGAGGAGGTGCTGCGCTACGACTCGCCGGTGCAGCTCACCGCGCGGACAGCGCTGCGGGACACCGCGGTCGGCGACGTCGCCGTCGCCGAAGGCACCCAGGCGATCGTCCTCATCGGAGCCGCGAACCGCGACCCTGCCGTGGGCGCCGACCCCGACGTCTTCGACCCGTCCCGCGAGCCCGGCCGCCATCTCGCCTTCGGGCAGGGCATCCACTTCTGCCTCGGCGCCCCGCTGGCCCGGCTGGAAGGCCGCGTCGTCTTCCGAGAACTGGCCCGCCGCGTCCCGCGCCTGCGCCTGGCCGGTGAGCCACGCTGGAATGCGACCACCACCCTGCGCGGCCTCACCACCCTCCCCGTCGCCCACTGATCCCCGGGGCCCCGAACGCTCCGATGCGGGCGCTTCGCCGGGGTTGCTGCCCGACCAGGGTCCGGTGCCGTGAAGGCCTCCTTACCGGCGTTGAGCGCTGTGAAGGAGGCCTTCACGGCATTGGGTGGGTCGGGGATGTGTGGTCGGTGGGGTGAGTGGTGTTCGCGGGGTTGTCGTAGCGGTTGGGGTTTGTGCGGCGGTCTTGGATGTCGTGAACGCTCCGTTGGGGACGTTGATCGTCGGTAACGGAGCGTTCGCGACGTCGGGCGGTGGTGTCGGCGTGGGCGGAGAGAGTCCGAGGGACGCTCTGGGTGCATCCACCGCACCGAGGGACGCCCCCGATGCACTCAACGCGCCCAGGGACGACCTTGTCGCACCCCGGCCAGCGCATCGCCGACAGGGGTGCGGAACGGCGGGAGCAAGGGACCTTTGCTCACCTTTGGTTAGTGCACTAATGGTGAGCATGCTCAAGGACGTTAGCAAAGGTCCCTTGCTCTTCCTCTCCTGCGGAAAGTGGCGCTGAACAGGGCAGAAAGCGCCGGGGGTCAGGCCGCCATGCGCTGCGCCGTGGCGAGCGGGTCCAGCAGGTCGAAGCGCACACACCGCCACCGGCCGCCGGTCCGTTCGAAGCGGGCGGCGAGGGCGATGGTGCGGCGGCCGGTCTCGACTCGCGCGCAGGCCTCGACGACGTCGTCGGCGGGGGCGCACAGCCGCACGCTCCGCAGGCGGTGCCGGGCGGCCGAGCGGGCACGGCTGTGTGCGCGGAGGCGTTCGAGCAGCGGCCGGTCGACCAGCGGCTCGACCTGCGCGGTCGTCCGGTGCCCGTCGTACGTTTCGAGGATCGCGGTCAGCAGGATCGCGACCTGCGGCCCGTCGAGCGCGGGCGAGACGTCCCGGACGGCGGCCAGGGAGCGGCCCGCCGGGAGCGGTGCGGGTGACCCGGCGGCGATCGAGCGCCCGGCGCGGTGGGGTTCGTAGCCGGTCAGGGTTTTCAGGCGGTGCGCGGTGGTCATGGATTCCCCTCTCGTGGCCGGGGCAGGTGCCCGGCACGAGTTAGTGGCCGCGGAACGTCAGAAAGCGGACAAGAATCGCCATATTCGGGGAAAAGCGCAGAATCGGCTGCGCGTTATTGCGGATTGCGCTATCCGCCACGCGTGCCCCGCTGACCGGGCTAAGGTGTGCGGGGTGCTGAAGGGCCTAGTGATCGATTACGCCGGGGTGCTCACGGAGCCGGACGCCGATCTGCTCTACACCTATCTCGAGGCCGCTCGCGATCGCGGCCTTCGCACCGCGTTGCTGTCCAACGCGCCTGGCGCCTCCGCGCAGGTGAAGAACACGATGAGCCGCTACTTCGACGCGCTGGTGTTCTCCGGTGAGGTCGGGGTGGCGAAGCCGGACCGCGAGGTCTACCTGATCACCGCGGCGATGCTGGGCCTGCCCGCGGGCCGCTGCGTGTTCGTCGACGACTCGGCCGCCAACGTCCGGGGCGCGGTCGGCGCGGGGATGGTCGGCGTCCACCACGACACGGTCGCCGGGACGCTGGCCGAGCTGGCCGCGTTGTTCCCGCCGGAGCGCGCTCGCCGGGAGTGACGGTCAGCGGGTCCGGCGCACGAGTTCGAAGGAGAGCACCGCCGCCGCGGCCGAGACGTTGAGCGACTCGACGTCACCCGGCATCGGGATGCTCAGCCACTCGGTGACGAGCTCGCCGACGTCGGCCCCCACGCCGGCCGTCTCGCCGCCCAGCACGAACGCGGTCCGCTGCGGCAGGTCGACGTCGAACACCGTGGACGCCGCGGACGCGCCCAGGGCGTAGAGCGAGTAGCCCGCTTCGGTGAGCATCTCCGCGGCTTCCCGCGCGCTGCCGCAGCGCAGCACCGGCGCGCGGAACGCGACCCCCGCGGACGCCTTGACCACCATCGGGTCCAGTGCGGCGACCCCGCGCCGCGGCACGATCACGCCGTCGAGCCCGGCGGCGGTCGCGGTGCGCAGGATCATCCCGACGTTGGCCGGGGTGGTGATGCCGTCCAGCAACAGCACCCGCGCGGGCGGGCGTTTCCCGGACAGCGCGGTGGCCAGCGAACGCATCCGCGGCGCGACGACGTCGGCGAGCACGCCCTGGTCCTGTTTGCCGTTCCCGGCCAGCACTTTGACGCGGTGCGCGCTCGCGCGCTGCACCGGCACCCCGGCCGCCTTGGCGGCGCGCTGGATCTCGGCGGCGCCCGGTCCGCGCACGGTGTCGGCCAGGATCACCTTGTCCACTTCGAGGCCGGTGTCGGCGAGCGCCTCGAGCACCGGTTTGCGCCCGTAGACGGTCAGGAACCGGTCCTTCGGCGAAACCGGGGAGGCCGCAGAGTCATCACCCACACCGGGCAGTCTCGCATTGTGTAAGGATCGGCCCATGCCCGACCGCCTTTCCGCGCTGGACGCGTCGTTCCTGTACGTCGAGGACCACGCGACCCCGATGCACGTCGGCGGGGTGGCGATCTTCGAGCGGCCCCGGTCCGGGTTCGGCTACGAGCAGATGCTCGCGCTGATCGGCCAGCGCCTGGCGTTCCTGCCGCGGTACCGGCAGCGCGTGCTGGAGGTGCCGGGTCACCTGGCGCGCCCGGTGTGGGTGGACGACGTCGACTTTGACCTCAACTACCACGTCCGCCGCTCCGCGCTGCCCCAGCCGGGCAGCGACGAGCAGCTGTTCGACCTCGTTGCCCGGCTGATGTCGCGGCGGCTGGCCCCGGAACGCCCGCTCTGGGAGGCGTACTTCATCGAGGGGCTCAGCGGGGACAGGGTCGCGCTGGTGACCAAGACCCATCAGTCCGTTGTGGACGGTGTGGGCACGATCGAACTCGGCCAGATCGTCCTCGACCCCACGCCGGCCGAAGTGGAGCCGTTCGACGACGTCTGGGCACCGCGGCGCGAGCCGAGCCGCACGCAGCTGATCCTCGACGCGGTCAGTGAAACCGTGCAGCGCCCGACCGAGCTGGTGGAGAACGTCCGCTCCGCCGCCAACGACGCGGTCGCGACGGCGGGGAAGGTCGCCGAGGCGCTCGGCGGCGTCGCCACGACCCTGCGCACCGTGGTCCATCCCGCGCCGTCCGGGCCGCTGAACGTCCGCGTTTCCGGCGGCCGGATGTTCGCGGTGGTCCGCACCCGGCTGGAGGATTTCCGCAAGATCCGCGCCGAGCACGGCGGCACCGTCAACGACGTGGTGCTCGCCGCGATCACCGGCGCGCTGCGGGAGTGGCTGCTTTCCCGTGGTGAGACGCTGAATCCGCCGGACACGGTGCGCGCGCTGGTGCCGATGGCGGTCCGCGACGCGGAGACCGCCGAGTACTCGACACCGGCGCTGGTCGGCAACCAGGTCGCGGCCTATCTGGTGGACCTGCCGGTCGGCGAGCCGAATCCGGTGCTGCGGCTGCAGCACATCGGGCACGCCATGGCCGACCATCTCGACTCGGGCCGTTCGGTCGCCGCGCGCGGGCTGCTCAAGGTCGGCGGGTTCGCCCCGGCGACGCTGCATTCGCTCGGCGCGCGGGCGGCGGGGTCACTCTCCGGGCGCATTTTCAACCTCATGGTGACGAATTCGCCCGGCCCGCAGGTGCCGATGTACGCGGGGGAGGCCAGGATGGTCGAGATGTTCCCGGTGATGCCGCTGATGCGCAACCAGGCGCTCGCGATCGGGGTCAGCTCGTATCACGGCGGCGTCTACTTCGGACTCAACGGCGACCGCAAGGCCGTCAGCGATGTGGAGCTGGTGGCCGGGATGATCGAGGAATCGTTGGAAGAGCTGAAGGGTGCGCACTGGTGAGGGTCTATCTGCCTGCCACGATCGCGATGTTGCGCGAGCTGAACACCACCGGTGAGTTCCGCGCGCGGAACGGGACGGGGTTCGCGCTCACGCCCGCGCTGCGCGAGGCCTACGCGAGTGGCTCGGACGAGGAGCTGGAGTACGCGGCGCTGCTCGACGCCGCGCGGGCGTCGCTGCGGCTGATCGCGGCCGAGGAGAAGGGCGAACCGCGGCGGGCCGTGGTGTCCGCCGACGTCGAGGGCGCGACCCACCGGCCCGACCTCGACGCCGCCGTCGTGCGCCTGGCCGGTCCGGTGGCGCTCAAGGACATCGCCGCGATCCACGTCGACGCGGCCGAGGCCGAGGACGCCGTCACCGCGGCGGCCGCGGTGATCGACGCCGCCGACCTCGGTGACCCCGACGCGGAGTTCACCCTCGGCGACGCCGAAGACCACGAGCTCGCCTGGTACGCCCCGCAGGAACTGCCGTTCCTGCTCGAACTGCTCTAACGGCGCTTCCGGCCCGCGGCCTTCCGGACTCCGGCCGCCAGCTTCCGCCCGGTGAACAGGACGGGCCAGGCGGCGGCCACGCCGACCCCGAGCGGGAGGCCGCTCTGCCACGCCGGGGCGCCGAGCGCGACCGGTTGCGCGGCCGCCTGCGGGTCGTGGTCGGTGATGCCGCCCCACCGGCTCGGCGGGAGCACGATGATCCGCGCCTTGCCGATGATGTTGGACACCGGGACCGTCCCGTTGAGACCGCCGCCGCCCTGGCAGCGCGAGTCGCACGAGTCGTTGCGGTTGTCGCCCATCACCCAGACGCTGCCCTGCGGCACCGTGACCGGGGCGAACTGCTGCCGCTTGGGATTGATCTCGCCCTCCCAATGGACGTACGGCTCGTCGAGCGCTTTCCCGTTCACCATGACCCGGTTGCTCGTGTCGCAGCACTGCACGGTCTGGCCGCCGGTGGCGATGACGCGCTTCACGAAGTCCTGCTCGTCCGGCGGCGCGAACCCGACCAGCGAGCCGAGCCCGCGCAGCGCCTTGACGACGATATTGCTCGACTCCTGCGAAGCGATCTCGTGCGTCGACCAGGTTTCCGGCCCCTTGAACACCACCACGTCGCCCGGCGAGGGGTCGGTGAAGTCGTAGGTGACCCGGTCGACGAGCACGCGGTCGTTGGTGCAGCCGGTACAGCCGTGCAGCGTGGTCTCCATCGACCCCGACGGGATGAGGAAGACCTTCGCGAGGAACGTCTGGATCAGGATCGTGAGCACGAGCGCGATCACGAGCAGGATCGGCAGCTCCACCCAGAACGACCGTTTCTTCTTCGGCCTGCCACCTGCCTTGTCCCGGTCCTGGCCATCGGGGTCGTCTTCAGCCGCGTTCCGCGATACGGGTTCCACCACGGTGTCACGCTATCGGTGATCGAGTCGGCACGGCGTGAACCGGTGGCCAACTTCCCCCGTGCCGGGTGAACCGGGGCCCGCCGAACCGGACGTATCGCTCAGCTGGGCGTGGTCCCGACCTGGTCGGCGGGAGGTGCCTGCACGTCGGCGGCGGCGCCCCAGTCCGTGTAGCGGGTGGTGATCCGCGCGCTCGCCCCGTCCGGCGCGCCGGCGGCGGTGAGGATCGGGGAGAGGTCGACGACGATCTGCCGGGGCCGGTTCGCGTCGTCGATCCAGAGTTCCATGCCGAACGAACCGGCCTTGCCCCGCAACTGCGCCACGGCCTCCGCCGACAGCCCGGCGGGCAGCTGACCGCCGAGCTTTTCCAGGTCGAGCTTGAGCCAGTAGTGCTCGACGGACGTCCCGTCGAGGTCGCCGCGCTCGGCCATCGTGATGGCGCCCGCGGCGCGGATCTGGCCGATCGTCCGAAGTGGATCGTTCTGCCCTGCCAGCTGGCCGAGGCTGCCGCCGAGCACCTGGGAGAACTGGTCGGTGCCGTCGGGGGAGACGGTGATCCACGGTTTGTCGTCCTCGTCGCCGCGTGACCCCTCGGGCACCTTCACGAAGAGCTTCTGTTGCACCAGGCGGAGTTCGAGCGGGTCACCGAGCACGTCGGTCGTCATCGCCAGCGTGGTGCCGCCTTCGGCGAACAGCGCCTGGCCCTGCCCCTTCGACTTGACGGTGCCCGCGTTGACGTCGGTGCCGAACTTCGCCGAGCGTCCCGCGATCGTGCCTGAGCGCGCCGCGTCGGCGAGCGCCTTCGCGTCGGTCATCGCGGGCGGTGTGTCGTCGCTGCCGCACGCGCCGAGCAGGAGCACGCACACCAGCGCGACGGCCGGTTTCCACATGCGGTCCAGACAAGCATGGGTCCCCCGAACACGTTCGGGGGACCCATGCTACGGAAAGTCGAGCTCAGCGGCCGCCGGTCTTCATCATCTCGCCGAGGTCGGCGACCTGGTCGGCGGGCGGGGCCGCGACGTCGACCGGCTTACCCCAGTCGGTGTACTTGACGGTGATCTTGCCCGCCTCGCTCGCGCCGCCCGGCGCGCCGGCGGCCTTGGCCACCGCGGAGCTGTCCAGCACCATCTGCACCGGCAGCTGGTCCTTGTTCAGCCACAGCTCGACCGGCATCTTGACGCCCTTGAGCTTGTCGGCCAGCTGCGACTTCGCCTCCGCGGGCGCGCTCTCCAGCACCTTGTCGAGGTTCTTGGAGATGTCGATCTCGGCGACGTAGTGGTTGACCGGCTCGCCGTTCAGCTGCGTCTGGTCCGAGCTGATGATCCTGCCGCCGTTCCCGATCTGCTCGAGGATCTTGGTCGGGTCGCTCTGCTCGGAGCTCTGCGCCAGCGAGCTGCCCATCGCCTTGGAGATCGGGTCGTCACCGTTCGGGGTGATCTTGACCCAGCTCTTGTCGGTGCCCATCTTCTGGAGCTGCTCGGGCGGCATCTTCATGTAGAGGACCTTGTCGACGAGGCGGACCTCCATCTGCTGGCCCGCCTGGTTCATGGTCATCGCCATGGCCGTGTTCTGGCCGTCGAACTTGACGGCGCCGTTCATGTTGATCGTCTTCGCCGGGTCCGACGACTCCATGGTCATCTTGGCCGACTTGGACTTCTGCGTGCCCTCCTTGGACGCGCTGGCCAGCTGGAGCGCGTCGCTGAACGGCGCGGCGAGGCCGAAGCCCTTGCCGTCGCCGGAAGCCTTGGTGTCGGTGCCGGTGCCGCCGCTGTTCCCGCCGCACGCGGTGAGCGTGAGGACGAGCGCGGCTCCGGCCGCGACGAGAGTGGTCTTGCGCACGGTCTGTGCCCCCTCAGTGTCGGATGTACTCCATCCGGGTTATCGCCCGAATGAGGAAAGAGTTACCACACGCCCGCTTTACGACTCCAGCCCGCCACGAGAGGCGAGGAGCCGCCGGAGGGAAAGCAGCCGATCCGCCCTGGCCTCGCCTTCCGCGACGACGTCGTCGAGCGCGCAGTCCGGATCCTCGGGCGGCCCGAGGTGGCCGCAGCCGGACGGGCATTCCTCGGCCGCCTCCGCGAATTCCTCGAAGGCTTGCACGATGTCGTCGGCGGTGACGTGCGCGAGCCCGAACGACCGCACCCCCGGCGTGTCGATGACCCAGCCGCCGTCGGGCAGCGGCAGCGCCACCGCGGCGACGGAGGTGTGACGTCCCTTGCCGACCGCGCTCACCACGCCGGTGGCCAGTCCGGCGTCGGGCACGAGCCGGTTGACCAGAGTGGACTTGCCGACGCCGGAATGCCCGACCAGCGCGGTCACCCGGCCCTTGAGGCGTTCGGCGAGCCCGGCGGGTTCCTCGTCGTAGCGGGTCACCAGCGCCGGGATGTCGAGGCCCGCGTAACCGGCGAGCAGTTCCTCGGGACCGGCGAGGTCCGCCTTGGTCAGGCACAGGATCGGCTCGACACCGCCGGAGTAGCAGGCCACGAGGCAGCGGTCGATGAACCCCGCGCGCGGCGGCGGATCGGCCAGCGCGGTCACGATGAGCAGCTGTTCGGCGTTGGCCACCACGACACGCTCGTACGGGTCGGTGTCGTCGGCCGTGCGGCGCAGCACGCTGGTCCGCTCCTCGACCCGCACGATCCTGGCCAGCGTGTCCGGACGGCCGCTGACGTCGCCGACGACCGCGACCCGGTCGCCGACCACGACCGACACCCGGCCCAGCTCGCGGGCCCGCATCGCGGTGATCACCCGGCCGGGATCGGCGTCGATCGCGCAGGTCCAGCGGCCGCGGTCCTTGCCGATGACCATCGCGGTGACGGCGTCGGCGTGTTCGGGACGGCGTTTGCTGCGTGGCCTGGTGCCCTTGCCGGGACGCACCCGCACATCGGATTCGTCCAGCTTGCGCCAGTCGCTCCGCGCCAATCCGCCCACGTCCTCCCGGTCGCCGTCCCTGCCGGAATGATCCCATGCGGCTCGCCACGGCCCTGGCCTGCGTGTAACGATGGCTGTCCCGACACGAGGAGGTTGGCGATGTGCGGCCGCTATGCCGCCACGAAGGATCCGGCGGCGCTGATCGAGGAGTTCGCGGCGGTCGACCTGACCGAGGGCCGGGCCAGGACCGACCACAACGTGGCGCCGACCAAGAACGTGGTGACCGTCGTCCAGCGGCATCCGCGTGACGCCGAGGGGCAGGTGCTCGAAGACGAGCCCGCCGAGCGCTCGCTGCGGCTCATGCGCTGGGGTCTCGTGCCGTTCTGGGCCAAGGATCCTTCGGTGGGCTCGCGCATGATCAACACCAGGGCCGAGACGGCGAAGGAGAAGCCCGCCTTCCGCCGCGCGCTGTCCTCCCGCCGGTGCCTCGTCCCGGCCGACGGCTGGTTCGAATGGCGCCGCACCGGCAAGGAGAAGGAGCCGTTCTACATGACCGGCCCCGATGCCGCGTCGCTCGCCTTCGCCGGGATCTGGGAGAGCTGGCGCCCGAAGGGCGACGACGCCGCCGAGCCGTTGATCACCTTCTCGATCATCACGACCGACGCGACCGGGCAGCTCACCGACATCCACCACCGGATGCCGCTGATCGTGCCGAAGACGCACTGGGACCCATGGCTCGACCCGGACCGTTCCGACGTCACCGACCTGCTGGTGCCCACCGCGCCGGAGATCGTCGAATCGCTGGAGCTGCGCCCGGTTTCCTCGAAGGTCAACAACGTCCGCAACAACGGCCCCGAACTGCTGGACCGCGTCGACCCCGGCCCGTCCCTCGACGAGGACGCGCTCTTCTCATGACCACTCTGGAGATCGACACCGGCTACGGCCCGGCCAGGGCCGAGCTGCACTGTGCCGAGGAGGGCACCGCGGTGCTGCTGCTCGGGCACGGCGCGGGCGGCGGGATCGGCGCGAAGGACCTCGTCGCGGTGACCCGCGCCGCGCAGGCGATCGGCGTGCACGTGGCGCTGGTCGAGCAGCCGTACCGGGTGGCGGGCCGGCGTGCCCCCGCGCCCGCGAACCAGCTGGACAGCGCCTGGCTGACCGTCGCCGACGAACTCGCCGAGCGCTTCGACGGCCTGCCGCTGGTGTTCGGCGGCCGCTCTTCCGGCGCGCGGGTCGCCTGCCGGACGGCGTCGGCCGGGCAGGCCGTGGCGGTGCTGTGCCTGGCGTTCCCGGAGCATCCGCCGGGCAGGCCGGAGAAGAGCCGTCAGGCCGAACTCGACGCCGTCGAGGTGCCCACGCTGGTGGTGCAGGGCGAACGTGACCCGTTCGGGCGACCGAAGGCGGGCCCGCACCACGAGATCGTCGTCCTCGACGGCGACCACACCCTGACCGCCGATCTGGACGGCGTCAGCCGCGCGGCCTCGGAGTGGCTGACCCGCGTCCTGCGCCTGTTCTCTTAACTCTCGCGGGGTGGCGCCCGAGCGTGCCGTTAAGGCCACCTTACGGGCGTCAGACG
>NZ_JBHYIQ010000049.1:0-19698 GCF_042739895.1 Amycolatopsis sp. NPDC059021 | reverse complement strand
CGGGGGGGGGGGGCGGCCGGTGGGTGTCTTCCCGCCCCGTGGTGGGGGGTCCGCCCCCTTGCGGGTGTCATACCGGCCATTTCCCGCAGGGGGTGTGGAGGCCGGGTGTCGTGGGCGGCGGGGGAGATGCGACGAGGGCGTCCCTCGGTGCGTCGGGTGCACCTAGGGCGTCCCTGGGCACGGCCAACGCACTGAAGGCGTCCCTCGGTGCGTTGCCTGTACTGAAGGCGCCCTTCAGCTCATAGGTCGAGAGATGGGCTCTGACCTGCGGAAAGAGAGCAAGGGACCTTTGCTATCGTCCCTTGGCAAGCCAACCATTAGTGCACTAAGCAACCGCGGTGAAAGGCCCCGCTCAGCCCACGATCGGCGCCACCACGGCGCCGGTGAGCCGCACCAGATCGGCCGGCGCGAGTTCGACCTCCAGGCCGCGCCGCCCGGCCGAGCAGTACACGGTCTCGAACTTCTCGGCCGTCGCGTCGATCACCACCGGGATCCGGCTGCGGTGCCCGAGCGGCGAGATCCCGCCCAGCACGTACCCCGTCGCCCGCTGCGCGGCGGCCGGGTCGGCCATCTTCGCCTTCTTGCCGCCCGCCGCGGCCGCCAGTGCCTTCAGATCCAGCTGGCCGGTGACCGGGACCACCCCGACGGTCAGCTTGCCGTCGACGTCGGCGACCAGGGTCTTGAACACGCGCGCGGGGTCGAGCCCGAGGGCCTCCACGGCCTCCGAACCGAACGATTCGTGACGCGGATCATGGTCGTAGGAATGCAGTTCGTGGGCGACTTTCTGCTTCGCGAGCAGCGCGGTCGCCGGGGTTCCCTTACCGGCCATGGCCGTTGAGTGTGCCAGAGCCGGGGAATGCGGCAACGCCGTTTCCGGTTGTAGCGGGTGTGAACAGCACGCTCACCCTCCCTCGTCAGACCGGCAGGCGCCGTTCCGAGCGCCCTGGCACGGCCCGCGTAAACTCGCGGGTGCCGTATGCGCGCCCGCGCATCGGCCCCGACCGGGAAGGGAACGGTTTGCCGAGCACGCAGAATTCCGCGCCGGAGGAGGTCGCGGACGTCCAGGAGGCGGCCGAGCGCGCCGAGCGCTTCGAGCGGGACGCGATGCCGCTGCTCGATCAGCTGTACTCGGCGGCGATGCGGATGACCCGCAACCCAGCCGACGCCGAGGACCTGGTCCAGGAGACCTACCTCAAGGCGTACGGGGCGTTCGCCTCCTTCAAGGAGGGCACGAACCTCAAGGCGTGGATGTACCGCATCCTCACCAACACCTACATCAACGGCTACCGCAAGCGTCAGCGGCAGCCGGTGCAGCAGCCCACCGACGAGATCAGCGACTGGCAGATCGCCAAGGCCGAGAGCCACACCTCCAGCGGGTTGCGGTCGGCCGAGGTCGAGGCGATGGACAACCTCCCCGACACCGACGTCAAGGCCGCGCTGCAGAAGCTGCCCGAGGAGTTCCGGCTGGCTGTCTACCTCGCCGACGTCGAGGGCTTCGCGTACAAGGAGATCGCCGAGATCATGGAAACGCCGATCGGTACCGTGATGTCCCGTCTGCACCGTGGCCGCGCGCAGCTGCGCGACCTGCTCGCCGACGTCGCTCGCGAGCGCGGTTTCATCCGTCGTGATCGCCAGGAGGTGGCGGGGCGATGAACTACTGCGAGGACGCAGGCGACGCCGAGGCCAAGGTCCGCTGCGAGGAGGCGCTCGCCGAGATCTACCTGGTGCTCGACAAGGAGTGCAGTCCCGAGCGCGACGCCGTGCTGCGCAAGCACATCGAGGACTGCCCGCCGTGCCTCGAGGAATTCGGCATCGACGAGCAGCTCAAGCAGCTGCTGGCCCGCAAGTGCGGGGGTGACCACGCGCCGGACGACCTCAAGAGCAGGCTGCGCGCGTCGATCCGCAAGACCGTCGCCACCCGCGGCAACGTCACGGTCGAGCGCACCGAGGTCAGCATCGAGGAACGCTCCGAGTAGTTTCGCCGGAAACGGCGACGGCCCCCGTACCGGCTGGTGCGGGGGCCGTTTCACGCCGATGCTCAGGCGTTGGGCTTCTTGCCGTGGTTCGCGCCGTTCTTCTTCCGGTCGCGACGCTTGCGGGCGCGCTTCGACATCGTTCACTCCTTGCTGCGTATGTTCCAGACCGTGGGTGGCCACTGCGGGGCGCTGACGCGCCTGCCGGGCTCGGGTCAACCTCCCTAGTGTGGCATGCGCTCCGCTCACCTGGTCGGGCGCCTGTGCCGATGGTTGGATGGGGGCCGGAGAGAGGCAGGAGGACGTCGATGGCCGAGATCAGGGCGGAAATGGTCGGCACCGTGCTCGAAGTGGTCGCCGAGCCCGGCACGACGCTGGCGGCCGGGCAGACCGTGGTGATCCTGGAGTCGATGAAGATGGAGCTGCCGGTGGCCACCGAGGGTGCGGGCACGCTGACCAGTCTCGCGGTGACCAAGGGTGACCTCGTCCAGCAGGGTGACCTGCTCGGGGTGGTCGAGTAACCCGGTGTCCACGCTTTCCGACCTGCTCGCCGAGAACACCGGCCTCCCCGGGGAGGCGGCGGATCACCTCCAGACCGTCGTCGCCGAATGGCAACTGCTCGCGGACCTCTCGTTCGCCGACTTCCTGCTCTGGGTCCCGGTGGCGCAGGATCTGCAACCCGAGGGCGGCGACTTCGTCTGCGTCGCCCACGCCCGGCCGACGACGGCGCCCACCGCGCATCCCGAGGACGTCGTCGGCGCGCGGTTCACCGTCGAGGAGCATCCGCAGCTCGCGCGGGCCATGCGGGAGAAGCGGATCTGCCGCGAGGAGGACCCGCACTGGTACCGCGATCTGCCGATGCGCCGCGAGGCCGTGCCGGTGACGTTCGGCGGCCAGGTCGTCGCGGCGCTCAGCCGGGAGACGAACCTGGCGGCGCCGCGAGTGCCGAGTCCGCTCGAAATCGCCTACCTCGGCAGCGCCGGCGATCTGTGCCAGATGATCGTCGATGGGACTTTTCCCAGTCGTGGCAACGAAACCGACACGCACACGAGTCCGAGGGTCGGTGACGGGCTGATCCGGCTCGACCCGAGCGGAACCGTCGTCTTCGCCAGTCCGAACGGGCTTTCGGCGTATCACCGGATGGGGCACGAATCGGATCTGGTCGGGACCCGGCTGGCGCCGCTGACGCGGTCGCTGATCCGCGATCCGTTCGACGCCACCGAGGTGTCGCACCGGATCATCGAGGCGCTCGACGGGAAACCGAGCAGCCGCACCGAGGCCGACTCGCGGCGTGGCGCCGTGGTGCTTTTCCGCGCGCTGCCGCTGCGCCCGGCGGGACAGGCCGCGGGCGCGCTGGTGCTGGTGCGTGACGTCACCGAGGTCAAACGGCGGGACCGCGCGCTGCTGTCCAAGGACGCGACGATCCGCGAGATCCACCACCGGGTCAAGAACAACCTGCAGACCGTGGCCGCGCTGCTGCGGCTGCAGTCGCGGCGGACGTCCTCGGAGGAGGCGCGGCTCGCGCTGGCCGAATCCGTGCGCCGGGTGACGTCGATCGCGCTGGTGCACGAGGCGCTGTCCATCTCCGTGGACGAGCGGGTCGACCTGGACAGCCTGCTCGACAACGTGCTGCCGATGGTGGGCGAGGTGGCCACCGCCGAGTCCCAGGTCAGCCTCTCGAGGGAGGGCTCGTTCGGGGTGGTCGTGGCCGAGATCGCGACGCCGCTGGTGATGGTGCTCGCCGAACTGGTGCAGAACGCCGTCGAGCACGCGTTCCCGAACGGGCGCTCGGGCAAGGTCGAGCTGATCGTGGAGCGTTCGGCACGCTGGCTGGACGTGCTGATCCGGGACAACGGGCGCGGGCTGCCGTCCGGGTTCTCGCTGGAACGCAGCGACGGGCTCGGCCTGCAGATCGTGCGGACGCTGGTGGAGTCGGAACTGCGTGGCTCGCTTTCGCTCCGGAAAGTCCGTGCCGACGCCGGAACCTCGCGCCAGGCGGGTACCGAAGCCGCGCTGCGCATCCCGCTGTCCCGCCGTCTCTGACGAGATCTCCGTCCAAACACGACGGAGCTCCACTCGCGCACGCCGGATCTCTTGCCAGGCACGCGAAATCCCCGCCCCGGCACGGAAGTGTCCCTTGTGGACCCCAGTGTGCGGAGGGCGGGTTCGCGTGATCAGGCGCGGAACTCGCGTGATCAGACGGAGATCTCGCGTGATTGGCGAGGGCACGAGGAAGGGCCGACACCTGATGGTGTCGGCCCTTTCCACGTTTCGCGGGAGGACATGAAGTCCTGTAAGGCTACGCCGTACCCGTACCGGGGCGGCTTCACCTCACTTGATAAAATCGAACCGGGTAGGTATCACCCCAGACGGCGCGGGCATGCTGCTACCGCGCCGGGTGAATTTCCTCGGCTCCGTGGTGGTGCTGGGTGGTGCTTGGCGAAACTGTGGTGCTGTGAGAATCAGGCGTTGGTGCGCGTGCCGATGTGCGTACGGCGGCGCTTGAGCGCGCGTCGCTCGTCCTCGCTCATGCCGCCCCACACGCCGGCGTCCTGGCCGCTGGCCAGAGCCCAGGCCAGGCAGTCGGAGGCGACGGTGCAGCGGTGGCACACGGCCTTCGCCTGCGCTACCTGCGACAGAGCAGGACCGCTGGTTCCCACGGGGAAGAACAGCTCGGGGTCCTCGTCTCGGCAGGCCGCGTCGTGGCGCCAGTCCATGTTCGTGAGCTCCTTCATAACGGCGCGGTACTCCGCGCCATAGTCGTCATGGCGGTCGTGTTTTTGGGTGCTTGTGAATGCTTTCACGAAGCACCGCTTTCGACAAGGGTTTTCCGAAGATCGGTGAGTCAGCTCACCCGGCCGAGCGACGCGTCTGACCTGCGGTTTCGGTCCGAAACAGCCTTCGGATGGGAAGGCTGATGCGGTGAGCGGAGGTTCTGCGTCGGCGAACGGCATAAGCCGCTTTGCCGCAGGCGATCAGAGGTCCGGTGGCGTCACGATTACCGTGAGTGCATCCGGGACACTGACGAACTCCACTCCGGTCCGCTGCCCGACCAGGTCGCCGTCCACCTGGAAGTGTACCGGTTCAGCTGCGTCGATGCGGATCTTCGGCAGATCATCGTGACGAAGGAGACGTCGTCCGCGCTGGTTGCTCTCGGTGAGCAAAGCTTGCCGTACATGCCTGAACACGGTCGGCAAGCTCATACCGTTCAACGCGAACAGGCCGAGTCCGGTCTCGAACGAGCAGCCGCTGTTGAGATGAACGGCCCTGTCACCCAGGTAGGTCCACGGATCGGTGTTGGACACGAAAGCGGTCATCGCCTCGGCGGGTTCCTCGCCGGGGAGACGGACCGTGAGGGTGGGGCGGCCCAGCGGCGGCCGGAAGTAGCTGCCGACGGCGGCGCGGAGGTAGAGCGCCGCGCTCGTCTGCTTGCCGCGGCGCTTCGCGACCTTCCCGACGACGTCGGCGTCCCAGCCGAGGCCGGCGTTGAAGGTGAACCAGTGCCCGTCGGCGAGTCCGAGGCCGATCCGGCGCGAGCGATCGTGCTCCAGCGCGTACAGGAGCTGATGAGTCGCCTCGACGGGATCGGGGGAGATGCCCAGTGCGCGTGCGAAGACGTTGGCCGAGCCGCCCGGCACGACGCCGAGCATCGGCCCGTCGCCCACCCGCGCGGGACTGGCGTCCGCCAGCAGGCCGTTGACGACCTCGTTGACGGTGCCGTCGCCCCCGTGCGCCACCACCAGGTCGAAGCCGTCGCGTGCCGCCGCCCTGGCCACCGCGAGCGCGTGCCCGCGGTAGTCGGTCTCGACGACGTCGAGCTTCACCTGGCTGGCGAGCGCGTGCGCCAGCACGTCCCGGCCACCGGCGGTGGTCGAGGTGGCCTGGGGGTTCACGACGAGGATCGCGCGCACTACCGCAGGGTAAGTGACGTCCACCGGGCGGAGAACCTTCCAGCGCACAAGGGTGACCAGAAGCTCAGCCCCGCGCTCGGCGGATGGCGTCCTCGCAACAGCACCGATGACCCTGTGGCGGGCGGCCCTCCTCTACTGCCGGTGAGTCTCCGCTCGTCGTGACAAGTGCACCCGGGCCGACCGCCCGCTCATCGACGACACTGCTGATTTTTGCCGCCCGGCGGCCCCGCGAAAACGGCCGACCGGGTGGCATACCATCGAAAGTGCTCACGTACGGTGACTCGCCCAGGTCGAGGCCACCGCGCTCCGGAAAAGCCGCCAGGAAGGCCGTTCGACGTGCCCCTCGCCGACAAGCTCTCGCCCGCCCCCCGTGAGGTCCGGCTGGCCGGCGTCATCTCCGCCGTGCCCTCGCTCGGGCTGCTCGTCTTCGGGGTGGTCGTGCTGGTCAGGGGCCTGCAGGAGCCCGCGCTGCCCGGCAACAACATCTACGCCGAGGTCGCCACCTACGTCGTGCTCGCCCTCATGTTCCTGGCCGCCTCGGCGGGCCTGATCCTCGGCAAGACGTGGGCGCGGTCGCCGGGCGTGGTCGTCGCGCTGATGCTCGTCGGGATCGGCTGGTACATCCTCGGGCCGTCCGGGCAGCCGGTGTGGGGCGTGCCGCTGGCGCTCCTCGGCATCGCGACGCTGGTGCTGCTGTTCCGCCGCCCGTCGCGTGCCTGGGCGCTGGGGCTGCAGGAAGGCGAGAGCGAGGAGGACGCCGCCGAGCGCGGCGGGCTCGCGGGCCGCCGCGCCGAACGCGAGCGTCGCGAGCAGGATCAGGGCTGACCAGCGGTTTTCGCCGCGCGGGAGAGCAAGGGACCTTTGCTAGCGTTGCTTAGCACGCTAATCGTTGGCTGGCTCAAGGACGTTAGTAAAGGTCCCTTGCTCCGCTCCGGCGGTAGTAAAGGTCCCTCGCTCCCGTTCCCGGGGGTGGCTCATGCGCCCCATTGAGGTGCCAAGCCGACCACACCGCCCGGTGTCGCGAACGCTCCGTTGCCGACGATGAACGTCCCGAACGGAGCGTTCGCGACATCACCTCAGCACCTCAGTGAGAAAACCGGCGCTCGGTCGCCGAGCCGTGTGAACGCGTCAGGCTTCGGCGGCGAGGGCGCGGAGTGAGTCGTCGGTGAGGCGGTTCACGGTCCATTCGTCCATCGGGACGGCGCCGAGCGACTTGTAGAACTCCGTCGCCGGGTTCCAGTTCAGCACCCACCACTCCAGCCGGGCGTAGCCGCGCGCGACGCATTCGGCCGCCAGCGTCGCGAGCATCGCCTTGCCGAGGCCGGTGCCCCGCTGCGACGGCCGGACGTACAGGTCTTCCAGGTAGATCCCGTGCACCCCGCGCCAGGTCGAGAAGTTTAGGAACCACAGCATGAACCCGACGACCTCGCCGTCGACCACCGCGACGTGGCCGAACAGGGCGGGGGACTCACCGAACAGCGCCGTCCGCAGCTGATCGGCGGTGAGGTGGCATTCGTCAGGGGCGCGTTCGTACTCCGCCAGGTCGTGGACCAGTTCGACGACGGTGTCGACGTCTTCCTCGCGGACGCGGCGGATGCGCTCGTCGGGCATTCAGGCCTCCAGCAGCGGCAGCAGGTTGAGGTGTTCGATCTGCGGTTCGCCGCGTTCGTCGCCGAGCACCGCGATCCCGGCCGGGTCGAGTCCGAAGTGGACACCCGAAGTGGACGGCAGGCCGAGCCAGCGTGCCACCAGCACCCGGCTGAAATGCCCGTGTCCCACCAGGATGACGTCGCCGTGTTCGACCTCGCGCCGGGCACGGTCGAGCAGCTTGTCCGCCCGCGCCTGGACGTCCTCGGCGCTTTCGCCGCCGGGGATCGGATGCGTCCAGACCGTCCACCCGGGAACGGTCTCCCGGATCGTCGGGGTGGTGACGCCCTCGTAGTCGCCGTAGTCCCATTCGGCGAGGTCCTCGGTGACCTCGTCCACGCGCAGCCCGGCCAGCTCGGCCGTGCGCTGGGCGCGGGTGCGCGGGCTGGACAGCACGAGCGCGGGGCCGCCGACCAGGGTGCGCAGGGTCCCGCCCGCGGCGCGGGCCTGGCCTTCGCCCGCCGCGGTCAGCGGGATGTCGGTGCGTCCGGTGTGCCTGCCGTTGACCGACCATTCGGTCTGGCCGTGCCTGAGGAGAAAGAGCCGATGAGCCACGCGGCCGAATATACGGCCCGTTTGCGGAGCAGGCCCCGCGTCTGCTTAGCTACCGGTGAGTAACTTGGCGAGGGAGACGGATATGGCAGACAGCCCGACGTTCGCGCTGTGGCGCAAGCTGACCGCGAAGCCCGGCGGGAAGCAGCTGTTCTCCGCCGCGATGTGCCTGCGGGTTCCCTACTTCCGCACGGTGCTGCCCTCGGTGCGCGAACTGCGGCCCGGGTACTGCGAGGTGACCGCGCCGAAGTGGTGGGGTGTTTACAACCACATCGGCACGTTCCACGCGATCGCCGCGTGCAACCTCGCCGAGATCGCCATGGGCATGCTCGCCGAGGCCACCGTCCCGGCGACGCACCGCTGGCTGCCGAAGGGCATGACCGTCGCCTACGTCGCCAAGGCGGAGACGAGCCTGCGCGCGGTCGCCGAACTTCCGGAGCTGCCCGAATTCGGCGAGGACGGCTTCGAACTGCCCGTGCCGGTGACCATCACCGACACGAACGGGAAGCCGGTCGTGACGGCGACGATCACCATCTGGGTCACGCCGAAGAAGAAGTCCTAAAGCGGTTTGTATTGCACGTACGTCGTCTGCTTGAACACGTTGTTCCCGGTCGGCGACGGCAGGCCGAGGTGGCGGTCGACGAGGGTGCCGAGTGGTCCGCAGTGCTGCGTCGCGGGCAGCGTGAGCGCTTGGTCGACGACGCCGAAATAATAGGTCGGCGGGTCTTGTGAGATCACCTTCCGTGGTACCGCGGGATCGTCGTAGACCACCGAACGCAGTGGTTTCGCCGGACTGCCGAGCGTGCATTCCGCCGGTAGCAGCGGATGCCGGAGTTCCGCGAAGAGGTCGAGTTCACCGCGCCGGTTCCCGACGGTCCGGAAATCGGAATGCCCGCCGTAGCGCAGCCGGATCGTAGTGCCGAAAGCTCCGGGAACGTGCGCGGGGGAATGGCGCAGCGCGCCGAAGATTTGTGCGTATTGTCCGTTCACCCGTCCTTCGGCGAAGGTCATCCGCAGTTCGCCGAGCGGGATCTCGCGGTCCCGGATGCTCAGCGTCCCCTGGGAGACGAAGGCCTCGCACCGCCACGTGCCGGGGTCGGCGTTCGCGGGTGGTGCCGGGCAGTCGCGGAAGTCGAACGTGGGCACCGGCTCCGGCGCGCTCCCGGCGGGCGCCGGGCCCAGGGTCAGGGTGGCCGCGGTGAATCCCGCGGCGGCCAGCGTGAACAACGTCATGACGCCAGCCTGCTGTGTCCTGGCCCACACCACATCGGGTGAATCACCCAGGGGAAACCCGGAAAACCCGCCACTACTAAACACCGTTTACCAACTTGATGCGACGATCGCGGGCATGTCTGTCTTGAATCGCCGTCGTTTCCTCGGCCTCACCGCGCTCAACACCGCCGCCGCGCTCGGCGTCACGACCGTTTCGGCCGGCACCGCCCGCGCGGAAAGCACCTCGCTCCCCGAGGAGGTGCCCGCCGTGGTGATCGGCAGCGGCTACGGCGCCGCGGTCACCGCGCTGCGCCTCGGCGCCGCGGGCGTCGGCACGCTGGTGCTGGAGATGGGCAAGCTCTGGAACACCGCGGGCGCGGACGGGAAGACGTTCTGCGACATGCTGAAACCGGACGAGCGCTCGATGTGGTTCACCCGGCGCACCCAGGCGCCGCTCGCCTCGTTCCTCTGGCTCGACGTCGTGAACCGCGACATCAAGTCGTACGCGGGTGTGCTCGACCGGGTGAGTTTCGGTGACATGTCCGTCTACGTCGGACGCGGCGTCGGCGGCGGTTCGCTCGTCAACGGCGCGATGGCGGTGACGCCGAAACGGGACTATTTCACCGAAATCCTGCCCGAGGTCGACGCGGAGGAGATGTACCGCGTGTACTTCCCGCGGGCCAACGCCGGGCTCGGCACGAACCACGTGGATCCCGGCTGGTTCGAGACGTGCAAATCCTACCGGTACGCCAGGGTGTCCAGGAAGGCCGCGCGGCGGGCGGGCTTCACCACGACGTTCGTGCCCAGCGTCTACGACTTCGGCTATCTGCAGCGGGAAGAAGCCGGGCAGGTCCCGCGCTCGGCGCTGGCGTCCGAGGTCATCTACGGCAACAACCACGGAAAGCGCTCCCTCGACAAGTCGTACCTAGCCGCCGCGCTCGGTACCGGGCACGTCACTCTCCAGTCGCTGCACCAGGTCCGCGAAATCCTCCCGCAGCCGGACGGCCGCTACACGCTGGTCGTGCGCGAGCTCGACGCCGAGGGCACGGTGCTCGCGACCAAGCACGTCACCACGCGGTTCCTGTTCCTCGGCGCGGGCAGCCTCGGGTCCACCGAACTGCTGCTGCGGGCACGCGACACCGGGCGGCTGCCCGCGCTGAACGACCAGATCGGGCAGGGCTGGGGCACCAACGGCAACGTCATGCTCGGCCGCGCGAACCATGTGTGGGACATCACCGGCAGCACGCAGTCCTGCATGCCCGCGCTGGGCATCGACAACTGGCACGATCCCGTGCACCCCGTCTTCGCCGAGATCGCGCCGATGCCCGCCGGGCTCGAGAACTGGGTCAGCCTCTACCTCGCGATCACGAAGAATCCCGAGCGCGGCCACTTCAGCTACGACGCGGCGAGCGACTCCGCGCGGCTGCACTGGACGGCCGGCCAGGGCCAGGCCTCGATCGACGCGGCGAAGGCGCTGTTCGACCGGATCAACCGCGCCAACACCACGATCTACCGCCACGACCTCTTCGGCGACACGCGGCCGTTCGAGAACCGGTTCACCTATCACCCGCTGGGCGGACTGGTGCTGGGCAAGGCGACGGACAACTACGGCCGGGTCAAGGGCTACCGGAACCTGTACGTCGTCGACGGTTCGCTCATCCCCGGCAGCACGGGGGTGAACCCGTTCGTGACGATCACCGCGCTGGCCGAACGCAACGTCGAGCGCGTGCTCGCGGAGGACGTGCTCAGCTGAGCGCGAGGCCGTCGACACAACGCGGTGTCGGCGGCCCGGCGGGTCGTCACGAGGGGAGAGAACGCAGCTTCTCGTAGTAGGCGACGCAGTCGTCGTACGCGGGGAGGAGACCCTGCTCGCGCGCCTCGGCGACAGTCGGCGCGTTCCGGTCCTTTTCGGACAGGATCGGGGTCAGGTCCGCGGGCCACGGCAGGTCGAGTTCGGGGTCGAGCGGGTTCACGCCGTGTTCGCCCGACGGGTTGTACGGCTCCGAGCACAGGTAGCTCATGGCGGTGTCGTCTTCGAGCGCGATGAACGCGTGCCCGAGTCCCTCGGCGATGTACATCGCGCGGAAGTCGGTGTCGTCCAGCAGCGCTGTGTCCCATTGCCCGAACGTGGGCGAGCCGACCCGCAGGTCGACGACGACGTCGAGCATCGAGCCGCGCGGGCAGTACACGTACTTCGCTTGACCGGGCGGCGTGTCGGCGAAGTGGATGCCGCGGATCACACCGCGCCGCGAAACGCTGTGGTTCGTCTGGGCGAGCCGCAGCGGATGTCCGACCGTCTCCCGCAGCGCCTCCGCCTGGAACGGCGCGCTGAACAATCCGCGGTCATCGGGGAATATGCGGGGGGTGAACTCGTAGGCGTCGAGGACGCGCAACCGCCGGAAATCCATTCGTCCACCTTATCGGGGCCTCGAAAAACGGACGGACGTCTTGGGAAAGAAGGAAGATCGCGCTGTGACATGAACCGCACCTCGGGGTCGGGCGCGGCGGGGCTGCTGTCACAATGGTCGGACCGCCGCGTCCGCGGTCATCGCCCAACCCACGGCGCCGATGGCCGATGCGACGCCCGGCGACAGGCCGGCGCTACCGCGCTGGGCTGCCGTGCCGGAGGACAAGTCCCATGGGTGCTTTGGTGCGCCTTCGCCAGGCCCTTGTGGTCCCCCGCTCGCAGTCCCAGGAGAAATCGAGTGACACACTTTCGAACCGCGAGTTCCGTGGTCCCTGCTGAAGGGATGACCGAACCGACGACAGGAACCACGATGGACAACCAGTCCCGCGCCGACGTGACCCCGGCACCGGTGACCGACGAGGAGATCTTCGACCGGCACGAGGGCGGCAAGCTCTCCGTCGCGGCCACCCGGCCGATCTCCGACCCGCGCGACCTCGCCATCGCGTACACCCCGGGCGTGGCGAAGGTGAGCCGCGCGATCGCCGAGGACGCCGCCAAGGCCAAGCGGTACACCTGGGCGGACCGGCTCGTCGTGGTGGTGAGTGACGGGACCGCGGTGCTCGGCCTCGGTGACATCGGCGCGAGCGCCTCGCTGCCGGTCATGGAGGGCAAGTCGGTCCTCTTCAAGACGTTCGGCGGGCTCGACTCGATACCGCTGGTGCTGGACACCACCGACGTCGACGAGATCGTCGAGACGCTCGTGCGGTTGCGGCCCTCCTACGGCGCGGTGAACCTCGAGGACATCTCCGCACCGCGCTGCTTCGAGCTGGAGGACAAGCTCAAGCAGGCGCTGGACTGCCCGGTCATGCACGACGACCAGCACGGCACCGCGATCGTGACGCTGGCCGCGCTGCGCGGGGCGAACCTGGTGCTCGGCCGCGACATCGCCGCGGAGCGCGTCGTCATCTCCGGCGCGGGCGCCGCCGGCGTGGCCTGCGCGAAGATCCTGCAGGCGGCGGGCGTCGCCGACGTCACCGTGCTGGACTCGCGCGGCATCATCCACGCCGGGCGGGACGGGCTGAACCCGGTGAAGACCGAGCTGGCCCGCACCACCAACGCCGCGGGGCTGACCGGCGGGCTGGCCGAGGCCCTGGACGGCGCCGACGTGTTCGTCGGGCTCTCCGGCGCGACCATCGACGAGACGCTGCTGGGCCGCATGGCCGGCGACGCGATCGTGTTCGCACTGTCCAACCCGGACCCGGAGGTCCACCCGGAGGTCGCGGCCCGCTACGCCTCGATCGTGGCCACCGGCCGCAGCGACTTCCCGAACCAGATCAACAACGTCCTGGCGTTCCCCGGCGTCTTCCGCGGTGCGCTCGACGCCGGTGCGCGGGCCATCACGGAGAACATGAAGCTCGCCGCGGCCGACGCGATCGTGGCTGTCGCGCAGGACGACTTGGGCCCGGACCGCATCGTGCCGAGCGCGCTCGACCCGCGGGTGGCGATCGAGGTCGCCGCCGCGGTGGCGAAGGCCGCCGAAGCCGACGGCGTCACCAGCTGATCCTCGCGTGAGCTGAAGGGGACTTTCGTCGCATGTGATGCGAGGAAAGTCCCCTTCAGCGCGTCTGGGGAATCGAGACTGGACGCGAAGCGTCTCCGTTGAGGGTGGCGGCGGGGGCATGGATGGAGAAAGTCCCCTTCAGCTCAGCAGGGCGGCGAGGCGGTGACGGGGGACGTCGACGAGGCGGAGGTCGCGCAGGTCGTCCGGGACGTCGAGGGCGACGTTCGCCAGCCGCGCGTGCGCCCGGGTGAGGATTTCGTCGGGATGCTCGACGGCGTCCGCGACCACGATCGCGTGCTTGTTGTCCGGGGTGCTGCGCAGGAAGCGGAGCCGGTACTTCGCCGCGGTCAGCGCCGTCAACGCCTTCTGGGACGCCTCGTCGCCGAGGTCGGGGTGCGCGTTGGGGAGCAGCAGCGCGAGCCGCCGCGCGTTCGTGCCCAACAGGGTCCGCAGCAGCCACGGCCCGGGATCGGCGGAGAGGTCCATCGCCACGGCGTCGCCCTCCGGGCCCGACGCCGACCAGTCCACCGGCCGCGATTCCAGCGAGAGCCCGCCTTCCGTCGCGATTTCCCGCAGGGCTTCGAGCAGCGCGGGTTTCGTCCCCGCCGCCTCCACCGACTGCGGGCCGTGCGTGTAGATCGTGGACTTCCCTTTGCCGCCACGGTTCTTCTTCGCCTTGGCGGTCGGCTGGCAGACGTAAAGGTCCGCCGCACTGCCGATGGCCTGCGCGCCGAAGTAGCGGTTGAAGTCCGGCAGGATGGCCTCGAAAGTCAGCCCCAGCGTCGCCAGCGACCGCTGCACCTGCGCGCCCAGCGCCGGATGCCGGGGGCTGTACCCGTAGGCGAACAACAGCCTGCCCTCGCTCGGCTCCCGCAGCGCCTGCACGCCCCGCGCCGCGAACAGGCCCATGCCCTCCGGGGTGTACGGCGGGTCGCTGAACACCAGATCGGCGCGGCCGGAGACCGCGGGCGGCAGGCCCACCCGCAGATCGGCGTGCACGGTACCGACCGTCCGCTCGCTCAGATCGTCCACATAGGACAGTACGCGCTCGTCGAGGTCCACCACGGTCAGTTCGGCGGCCGGGCACACCGCGCGGACCGCCAGCGACGTCAGGTCGTGGTCGCCGAGGAACAGCAGCCGCGTGGTGGCGAGGTCGTAGCGTGCGTTCAGCCACAGTGCCCGGCGCAGCACCGTGTCCGGGGTCGCCTGGACGTGGTCGAGCGCGGCGAGCGGCGGCGGGACGCGGTCGATGTATCCGGTGATCGTCGCGAGCAGCTCGGCGTGTTCGGGGGCGAGAGGATCGGTGGACGCCGGAAGGGTGTAGCGCGCGTACGACTCCACGGCGTGCGGGGCGATCCGGACGCCGGACTCCGTCCTTTCGAGATCGTCGCCGAGCGCGGTCAGCACGTCCTCGACGCTGCGGCGGGGCGCGGCGGTGAGCCGGACGAGTTCGCCGAGGTCGTGGTGGCCGGTGCGGAGAAGGGCGATCACCTGGTACAGCGGGCGGACGCCGACGCCGTGCGCGGCGAGGACGTCGTCGAGTGCGCTCACGGCGCACCAGCTTAGGCCGTTCGCCACATCAGTGGGTGGAACGCCGTGCCGAAGTCCTTGATCTCGGCTACGGTCGGTGTTTGTCGGATGTGGGGAGTGACGTGTGACAATCCAATTCCGCGACGTGACCAAGCGGTATCCGGACGGGACCGTCGCCGTCGACAATCTGAACCTGACCGTCGAGGACGGCACGATCACCGTGTTCGTCGGCCCGTCCGGCTGCGGCAAGACGACGTCGCTGCGGATGATCAACCGCATGGTCGAGCCGACGGCGGGCACCGTGCTGCTCGACGGCAAGGACGTCTGCGAGGGGGACCCGGCGCTGCTGCGCCGCGGTATCGGCTACGTCATCCAGCACGCCGGGCTGTTTCCACATAGGACGGTGCTGGACAACATCGCCACCGTGCCGCTGCTGGCGGGCTGGGACAAGCGCAAGGCCCGCGACCGCGCCGTCGAACTGCTGGAGACCGTCGGCCTGCCCGCCGAACTCGGCAAGCGGTATCCCGCCCAGTTGTCCGGTGGCCAGCAGCAGCGGGTCGGGGTGGCCAGGGCGCTCGCCGCCGACTCGCCGGTGCTGCTGATGGACGAGCCGTTCTCCGCGGTCGACCCGGTGGTCCGCGAGGGCCTGCAGGACGAGTTGCTGCGGCTGCAGTCCCAGCTGGGCAAGACGATCGTGTTCGTCACCCACGACATCGACGAGGCGGTGCGGCTCGGCGACAAGGTCGCGGTCATGCGGGTCGGCGGGAAGCTGGCCCAGTACGGCACGCCCGCCGAGGTGCTGCGGCATCCGGTGGACGACTTCGTGGCGTCCTTCGTGGGCCGTGATCGCGGCTATCGCGGGCTGTCGTTCCTGCCCTCGACCGGCGTCGAAGTCCAGGAGATTCCGCAGATCGCGCTCGGCAGCACGCTGACGGGTCCGAGCAGCGGGTGGCTGCTCGCGGTCAACGCCGACAAGCAACCACGTGGCTGGCTGCCGCCGAATTCCACTGTGGACGGTGAGCTGACCGAGTCGGATCTGGTCGCGGGCGGCTCGCTGTACGTCCAGGGCACGCCGATCCGGGGCGCGCTGGACGCCGCGCTGTCCTCGCCCGCCAGCCTCGGCGTGGTCGTCGACGACGAGCACCGGGTGCTCGGGGCGGTCGTGGCGCGGCAGGTCCTCGAGGTGATCGAAGCGTCGCCGCAGGGGGCGTGATGGGCGGCTTCTTCGCGGAGCTCGGCCGGTATCTGGGCAGTGCCAACAACCGCGCGCAACTGCTCGGTGATCTGCTCGACCACATCTACCTGTCCCTGGTGCCGCTGGTGCTCGGCATCGTGGTGGCGATCGCCGCCGGCTGGCTCGGGCACCGCTACCAGCGGGTCCGCAGTGTCCTCCTTGTACTGTCCAATTTGCTCTACACGATCCCGTCGCTGGCGTTGTTCGTGGTGATCCCCGGCCTGATCGGCACCCGGATCCTGAACAGTGTCAACGTGATCGTCGCGCTCACGATCTACACCGCGGCGCTGCTGGTGCGCCCGGTGCTCGACGCGCTCGACGCGGTGCCGCCGCACGTCATCGCCGCCGCCACCGCCATCGGCTACCGCGCGCCGCGCCGTTTCCTCGGCGTCGAGCTGCCGCTGTCCGTGCCGGTGCTGGCGGCCGGGGTGCGGGTCGCGTCGGTGAGCAACATCAGCCTGGTCAGTGTCGGCGCGCTGATCGGCACCGGCGGCCTCGGGGTGCTGTTCACCGACGGCTTCCAGCGGGAGTACTTCTCGCCGATCGTGGTCGGCATCGTGCTCACGCTGCTGCTCGCGCTGGTGGTCGATCTGGTGCTGGTGCTGCTGCGCAACGTCCTCACGCCGTGGGAGCGGGCGGGCAAGGCGGCTCCCGTTCTGGAAGGGGCCGCGGCATGATCTCGGACATTTTCTCCTGGTTCGGCGATCCCGCGCACTGGCAGGGACCGGACGGCATCGGCCACCGGCTCGTCCAGCACCTGTCCTACATCGGGCTGGCACTGGTGATCGCGCTCGTCGTCGCCGTCCCGCTGGGACTGTTCGTCGGGCACACCGGGCGCGGCGCCGTCGTGCTGGTCAGCGCGGGCAACGCGATCCGCGCGCTGCCGACGCTGGGCCTGGTGACGTTCCTGTTCCTGCTGTTCACCGAAAGCACGACGGCGACGGTGATCGGGCTCGTCGTGCTCGCCGTACCGCCGGTGCTCGCGGGGACGTACGCGGGAATCCAGGCGGCCGAACACGACGTCGTCGACGCGGCGGAGGGCATCGGGATGACCGGGCGGCAGACCTTGTGGAAGGTGGAGCTTCCGATCGCGCTTCCCTTGGTACTGGGTGGAATCCGTAACGCCGTACTGCAGCTTGTCGCGACAGCCGCGGTGGCCGCGTACGTCGGGCTCGGCGGGCTCGGCCGGTTCCTGCTCGACGGACTGGCCATTTTGGACTACACCGAGGTGGTCGCGGGCGCGATCCTGACCGCCTTGCTGGCGATCGCGCTGGACGTCGTACTGGCCGCCGTGCAACGGGCGCTGGTACCCACGGGAGTCCGCCTCGCGGCGGGCGCGACGTCCGGGAAGGCCGCCGCCGCGGGAGGTGTCGCGTGAAGCGCGCAGTCGTCGCACTGTTGTCCGCGGTCGCCCTGCTCGCGACGGCGTGCGGAAACCCGCTCGCCGGCGGCGGCGAGGGTGGCAGCAGCGGGGACATCGTCATCGGCGCCTCCGACGTGGGGGAGAGCCTGCTGCTCGCGCAGATCTACGCGGGCGCGCTGCGCAACGCGGGCGCGAAGAACGTCACCGTGCACCCGCCGGTCGGCAGCCGCGAGGTCGTGGTGAAGGCCTTGCAGGACAAGTCGTTGTCGGTGGTGCCGGACTACAGCGGGAACCTGCTGCGGTACTTCGACAAGAACACCACGGCCACGACTTCCCAGGACGTCTACGCCGCGTTGAAGCAGAAGGTCCCGGCCGGGTTCGAGGTGCTGGCGCAGGCACCCGCCGAGGACAAGGACCTGCTCGTCGTCGGGAAGCAACTGGCCGATTCGGGCGTGCGGACGTTCTCCGACCTCGGGCCCCGCTGCAAGGATCTGGTGCTCGGCGGGCCGGGGCAGTGGAGCAGCCGGTGGAAGGACCGGATCAAGCAGCTCTATGGCTGTGAGTTCAAGGAGATCCGCACGACCGACACCGGTGGCCCGGTCACCGTGGCCGCGCTCAAATCGGGCGAGGTGCAGGTGGCGGATCTGTTCAGCACGTCGTCGACGATCGCGGCCAACGGGTTCGTCCCGCTCGTCGACGACAAGAACATGTTCCCCGCGCAGAACATTGTGCCGCTGGTGGCCAAGGGCACGCTCTCCCCGGCGGAGACGGACGCGCTGAACCGGGTGTCCGCGGCGCTGACCACCGAGCAGCTGACCGAGCTGAACGTCCAGTTCACCGAGGAGAAGCGCAACCCGCTGGACATCGCCGACGAATTCCTGGCCCGCAACGGTCTGAAGAAGGTTTAGCCGAACGGAGCGCGGGCTATCCCGGAGGACGCAGGGTGACCGTTTCCTCGGCTAACGACCTCCGCGACTTTGGTTGTCCGCCGTTCGAGTGAGTGTCGAAATGGGGAAACGGTCACCCAACGTATTGAGGGCGGTTGTGGGTTAGTTTCCGGCAAACTCGACTGCTCCTACCGTCGCAAAGGGTGCCGCCCTTTGCCGGAGTTTTGGCGCGCGTCTGGGGTAATGCCCGAAAAGTCCGGAAAGGACGGGCGAGAATCGTTCTTCTCGATCAGCGCGCCGTGTCCTGATCCCGGCGCTACGTTCCCTGTGAACGAGCAGCACATTCGGCGCCTTTGTCACCCCTAGAGATCGGCGGTCCGCGGGACCGTCCGGTCACTCATGCCTAGGAGGAACGGATCTTGCGGAAATCCCTTGGAAAAATGGGTAGGCGGCTCCCTGTCGTAGGAGTCGCTGCCGCCGTGGCGGTCGTTACCGTTCTCGGCGGAAATGCCGTCGCGTCGGCGAAGGAGGGGACAGTTCGGGGCGCCGGGGGCGCCAACGCGGTGCAGGACAGCTACATCGTCGTGCTGAAGGACGGGCTTTCCCTCGACAGCGTGGCGCAGCAGGTCACCAACCGGCACGGCGGGGCGATCGCGAAGACGTTCTCGACGCTGCACGGGTTCTCCGGCCGGATGAGCGAGACGCAGGCGAAGCGGGTCGCCGCCGACCCGGACGTCGCGTTCGTCGAGCAGAACAAGGTCGTGCACGTCGCGACGGACCAGGCGAATCCGCCGTCCTGGGGCCAGGACCGGGTCGACCAGAAGGACCTGCCGCTGGACAAGAAGTACAGCTACGCCGCGACGGGTTCGGGCGTCACCGCGTACGTGATCGACACCGGGATCTACACGCAGCACGCCGACTTCGGCGGGCGGGCGACCTCCGGCCACGACTTCGTGGACAACGACAACGACGCGACCGACTGCAACGGCCACGGCACGCACGTCTCCGGCACCATCGGCGGCAAGACCTACGGCCTGGCCAAGGACGTCAAGCTGGTCGGCGTCCGTGTTCTCGACTGCCAGGGCTCGGGCACTCTCGAGGCTGTCACCGCCGGGATCGACTGGGTCACCCAGAACGCCAAGAAGCCCGCGGTGGCGAACATGAGCCTCGGTGGCGGCGTTTCGGACGCGCTCGACGCCGCGGTGAAGAAGTCGATCGCCGCCGGGGTCACCTACGGCATCGCCGGGGGCAACAACAACGGTGACGCCTGCCAGAACTCGCCCGCCCGGACGCCGGAGGCGATCACCGTGGGCGCGACGGCCAACCACGACTCGCGTGCCACCTACTCCAACTACGGCAAGTGCCTCGACATCTTCGCGCCGGGCACCGACATCACGTCGTCGTGGATCGGCGGCACCAGC
>NZ_JBHYIQ010000048.1:26035-70531 GCF_042739895.1 Amycolatopsis sp. NPDC059021 | reverse complement strand
CCGGGGGTTTGGACCTTTAATGCAACTTTGGGGGACGCTGATTCCCTCGATGTGGCATTCACGGACCCGCGAAGGAATGAACGGAAGATTCAGGACGCTCTGAGCGCCCCTACCAAAAAGCCTACGCGAGGGGTCCGACAAACCCGGCGGTCGGCAGCGCCGGCGCAACACCTGCGGTCGGGAGCGGCAACGCAAAAGCCAGCGGTCGGGATCCCCGGGGAGATGCTGTTAAGGCCACCTTACGGGCGTCTGGAGCCCGTAAGGTGGCCTTGACGGCATTTGGCAAGGCGGTGCTGCCCGCATCGGCAAGCCGTGCTGCCCGCATCGCCGGGTTGTCCACAGTCGTCCCGGTTGTCCACAGATTCCCCGCGAGGTCCCATTTCCAGGCCCAGGGTCGATATGCTGTTCGAGGGACGCCCCCCAAGGGTGCGGTGGGGGAGGGAGTTTGCGGGGTCTCGGCGTGGCTGTGCCGGGTGAGGTGCTGTCAGCCCACCACGGCGATGCCGTCGGGGTCCAGGGTCAGGCGCACGACGTCGCCAGGCCGGAGGTCTGCTGTCACCGGGGCGACGGCGTCCACAGTGGACACCTCCGGTAGCCCCAGCGCCACCACCAGCCGCACGTGCTCGCGCCGGTGAACCGCAGCCGTGACCTCGCCGGGCACTCCGGAATCCGCCGCTTCGGAGTCCGCAAGCCCGGAATTCGCAGGCTCGGAGTCCGTGAGCCGCAGGGCATGGGGCCGCAGTCCGAGCCGCACCGGGCCGTCCCCGACCTCCGGCAGCGCGACCTCCCCGAGAGCAGTCCGCACGGAACCACCGGCAGCGACACCGTCCACAAAGGTCGTCACGCCGAGGAAACGCGCGACACCGTCGTCGGCGGGCTGCTGCCACACGCGCCGCACCGCGTCCTCCTGCCGGATCTCGCCGCCGTGCAGCACGGCCACCCTGTCCGCCAGGGTGAACGCCTCCTCCTGATCGTGCGTCACCAGCAGCGCGGTGATCTTGCTGCGCCGCAGCAGCGCAGCCAGATCGATGGCCAGTTGCTCACGAAGTCCGGCGTCCAAACCGGACAGTGGCTCGTCGAGCAGCAGCAGCCGCGGTTCCGGCGCCAGCGCGCGGGCCAGCGCGACGCGCTGCGCCTGGCCACCGGACAGCTCGGTCACCCGGCGCCGCTCGTACCCGGCGAGCCCGACGAGGTCCAGCAGCCGCCGGACCCGCGCGGCGTGCTCCGCGCGCGGCACCCGGTGCATCCGCAGCCCGAACGCGATGTTCGCGGCGACGTCGCGGTGTCCGAACAACTGCCCGTCCTGGAACACCAGGCCGAATTCGCGCCGGTGCACCGGCACCGCCGCGAGGTCCTCGCCGTCCCAGTTCACCGTGCCCCGCGTGACCGGCTCCAGCCCGGCGATCGCGCGCAGCAAGGTCGACTTCCCGGAGCCCGACGGGCCGAGCAACGCGAGCACCTCGCCGTCGGCGACGTCGAGCCGCCCGTCGCGCACGGCGGCGAACGATCCATAGTGGACGGTGAGGTCCCGTACCGACAACGCCATCAGAACTCTCCCACCGCACTGCGGCCGCGCACCGCGCCGAACCGGTCGATCAGCACCACCGCGAGCACGGTCACGATCATCAGCAGCGCGCACGCCGCGTACGCCATCTGGTTGTTCAGTTCCCCCGGCCGGGAAAGCAGGCCCGCGATCGCCACCGGCAACGTCGGCGCGTCCGGCCGCGCCAGGAAACTCGTCGCGCCGAACTCTCCCAGCGCCACCACATAGCCGAACCCCGCCGCCGCGACGAGGGAACGCAGCGTCAGCGGCAGGTCGATCTCCCGCCACACCCGCGCCGGGCTCGCGCCGAGCGTGGCCGCGGCCTGCCGCAGCCGGACGTCGACCGCGCGCAGCACCGGCAGCACCATGCGCACCACCAGCGGGATGATCACCAGCGCCTGCGCCAGCGGCACGAGCAGCGGCGACGTCCGCAGGTCGCCGGGAAGCGCGTCGAGCGTGACGAGATAACCGAAACCGACGGTCACCGCCGACACCCCGAGCGGCAGCATCAGCGCGGCGTCCATCGTCTCGCCCATCCCCCGCGCGAGCCGCCCCGGCGCCCGGCGCAGCGCGACCAGCACCACCGACGCGAGCACCCCGATCGTCATCGCGAGCAGGGTCGCGTCGGTCGCGGCGCGCAGCGAGTTCATCGCCGCTTCCCAGCCGGTGACCTGCAAGGTGCCCGACACGCCGGTCCCGGTCAGCGCCCGGAAACCCGCGAGGCTCCATCCGTCCGGTGTGGACACCGACTGGACGAGCAGCGAGACGATCGGCGTGAGCAGCAGCACGACCACGGCCACCGCCGCGCCGACCACCCACCACTCACCGCCACGCGGCCGTCGCGCACCGTCCACACCGGACCGGACACGGGCCACGCTCTCGCGACGCCTGCGCGCGACGGCACCCGCCACCAGCGCCGCGACCACGGCGGCGAACTGGACGAGCGAGAGCGCCGCCGCACCCGAAAGATCGAGCAGATCGACCGTACGCAGGTAGATCTCGGTCTCCAGAGTCCGGTACCGCGGGCCGCCGAGGATCAGCACCACACCGAAACTGGTGGCACAGAAGAGGAACACGACCGCGGCGGCCGAGGAGATCGCGGGCGCGAGCGCCGGGAGCGTCACCGAGCGGAAGGCCCGCCACGGTGACGCGCCGAGTGCCCGCGCGGCGTCCGCGGTCCGGGTGTCCACTTGCGACCACAGGCCGCCGACCGTCCGCGCGACGACGGCAACGTTGAAGAAGGCGTTCGCCAGCACCAGCGGGAACACCCCGCCGTCCGGCCAGATCGTGCGGAACGCCAGCCCGACGACGACGGTCGGGAGCACGAACGGCACCAGCACGAGCGTGCGGACCAGGCCCACCCCGGGCAGGCGTACCCGCGCCAGCAGATACGCGACGGGCAACCCGGCCACGACGGCGATCACCGTCGACGCGGCCGCGCTCGCCACGGTGAACCCGGCCAGCCGCCACGTCTGGGCGTCGCCCAGCACGGTGCCGACGCCGCCCGCGGTGAAGCCGCGGCCGACGATCGCCACGACCGGCCAGGCGAAGAAGACCACCAGGAACGCGATCGGCAGGACCCCGAGGAGCGCGAGCCCCGCGCCACGAGCGGTCCAGCCGGTCCGCGAGATCAGCCCTGCACGAGCGAGCGCCACTCGGAGATCCACTTCTCCCGGCCGGCCTGGACCTTGTCCGCGGGCAGCTGGGCCGGTTTCTGCGGCAGCGGCGCGGCCTGCGCCCAGCCCGCGGGCAGATCGACGCCCTGCCGCGCCGGGTAGACGTACATATTGGCCGCGACCGTCACCTGGAACTGCTGCGACAAGAGGAAGTCGACGACCTTGCGGGCGCGTTCGACCTGCTTGCCGCCCGCGAGCACCCCGGCGTACTCGACCTGGCGGTAGCAGGTGTCGAGCAACGCCTTGGTGCGCGGCTTCCCGTCCGGCCCGAGCTCGGCGGCGGGCGACGAGGCGTAGGAAACGACGATCGGCCGCGGCCCCTTGCCGGACGAGCCGGAGAAGTCCTTGGTGTAGGCCTCTTCCCAGCCACTGTCCACTTTGAGCCCGTTGGCCTTCAGCTTCTGCCAGTACTCCTGCCAGCCGTTCTCGCCGAACTGCGCGATCGTGCCCAGCAGGAACGCGAGGCCGGGCGACGCCGTCGCCGGGTCCTCGGCGACCATCAGGTCCTTGTATTTCGGATCCGCGAGATCGGCGTACGACGCCGGCGCGGGCAACCCCTTCGAAAGGAAGTAGCCGGTGTCGATGTTGACGCACACGTCGCCGACGTCGACCGCGGACATCCGGTGCTCCTGGTCGACGGCGTAGCGCTGCGGACCGCGATCGGCCTCGGGGCTGGTGTACGGCTCGAAGATCCCCTCGGACAGCGCTCGCGACGCGAAGGTCGAGTCGACGCCGTACGCGACGTCACCGAGCGGGTTGGCCTTCGTGAGCACCAGCTTGTTCGTCAGCGCCCCGGCGTCGCCCTGCTTGAGCACGGAGATCTTGATGCCGGACTGCTTCTCGAAGGCGTCGAGCACCTCGTGGGGCGCCGCCCACGAGTTGTGCGTCACCAAAGTGACGGTCGCCGCCTGCGGTGCCTGGCTCGACCCGCCGGACAGGGAGCAGGCACCGGCGAGCACGGTCACCGTGCCGAGCGCGACCGCCGTCTGCACGGCCCTGCGTTTCATCGGTCCTCCTGTGCTCTGCCGGACGGACAAGAGGCGGCCTGATCGACAGGGCCTCCCCGACCGGCATGATCCGGAATCAGGTGCGAACGGTCGCGGGCGGAACGCCCGCCTCTCAGCCCGGCCGCACCGGACTCCCGTGGCAACCGTGCAGCGTAGCGGAGGAGGCATCACCATGGAGACATGGCGGAACTCCTCACCGAAGAACAGGCCGACATGGCGCTCACCGACCTCGCGGGCTGGCAGCGCGACGGATCGACGATCGAACTCAAGGTGGAGCTCGCGAGCTTCCCGCAGGCGATCGAGGTGGTGGACCGGGTCGCCGTACTGGCCGAGGCCGCCGATCATCACCCTGACATCGACATCCGCTGGCGCACCCTCGTCTTCCGGCTGAGCACGCACTCGGCCGGCGGGCTGACGGTGAAGGACTTCGCGCTCGCCACCCAGATCGACGGAGTCCTCGCCGCCTTGTGACCTTCGCTACCTGCGACAACATGATCGTCCCCCTCGCGCGTCTCCCCATCGAGAACGCGAGACGGAAGGATGCGGGATGACTCAGGCGATCATCGTGGGTGGCATGGCGTTCGTGGCGATGGTGGGGGCCGCGGCCGGGGTGCTGTGGTTCACCGCGCGGCATCGCCAGTCCGACAACTGAGGCCCTCTCACCTGGTCAGAGTAGCCGGAAAGTGATCTTGGACACACTGACCGTCCACCGGTAACACGGACCTTGATCAGCGCGCTGTTCCTGCGGAAGTGCCGGCCTCGCTCCGTAGGGACAGCTCATGAACAACACCCCCGCCCTCAACGCCGCCCAGCGCGCGTGGATCTCCGTGTTCGCGACCGCGGTCACCCTGGTCTCGATCATCGCGCTCGGCGTGCTCGGCTGACGCCGACCGATCGAAGGCGTCCCGCGCGGCCATCAGCTCCGGCAGATGCCGCGCGGCCCATTCCCGGCAGGCCTCGATCGCCGGCAGCAAGGTGCGTCCCAGGTCGGTGATCGCGTACTCGACCCGCGGCGGGATCTCGTCGTAGGCGCGGCGCGTGATCATGCCGTCGCGCTCCAGCGAACGCAGGGTCTCGGTCAGCACCTTCGGGCTGACCCGGCGCAGCGGCACCCGCAGCTCAGAGAACCGGCGCGGACCGTCCTTGAGGCAGAGCACGACCATCCCGCCCCATTTGTCGCCGATCCGGAACGGCGTCACGCCCGAGGGACACTCCGGCGCGAACATGTCCGGCTGCAACGGCTCCATTCCGCCGAAGCTAGCCAGCCTCCGGCTGCGCGGCAACCACGCCGTCGACGAACAGCAGCCGCCGGTCCAGCGCCGTTTCACTGAGCTTCCGCGCCTCGCTGTACTCCGGCGATTCGTACCACTCCCACACTCGGGCCATGTCCGGGAATTCGAGAACCACCACGCGGCGCGCCGCCGGAAACTCCCCTTCGGCCGCTTCGGGCTTCACCCCGCGCGCGAGATAGGTACCGCCGTACTGCGCGATCGACGCCGCGGCCAGCTCGCGGTAGCGCTGCGCCACGGCTTCGTCGAGGACTTCGGATTCGGAAATCACGTAAGCGCTCATAGCCTCGATCATGGCCGCGTTTCCGGCGCGGAACCTGGTGCGGCGGGTACCGGGATCCGCGCCACCAGCCGGGCCGAGCACACCGCAAAGAGGACAAAAAGGGCCGATCGGAGGTTGTTCTCCCGCCCGTCCCGCTATTGGCTACGCAGACACGACGTCGATGAGGTGAGGGGTGTCCCATGGCTGGTCTGCGCAGGCGGAACGTGCTCGCGGGTGCGGTGGCGTTGGCGGGCGCGGCGACGATCGGGCTGAACCCGCCTGCCGTGGCGGCCGCCAACCGCCAACGCCCCGGGACGCCGTACGCCCCCTCGCTGGACTTCGGCGACTACCCGGTGGTGGCCCGCGTACGGGCCCGAAGGGCGCTGGAGCACCTTCGCGTGCTCAGCGACCACATCGGTACCCGGGTCGCGGGCACCGAAGGGGAACTACGCGCCAAGGACTACCTCGCCCGCGTGCTGCGCGAGCTGCGTTACCAGGTCACCGTGCAGCCGTTCCCCATCGCCGACAAGTTCCTCGGCTCGCTGCGCGTGGGGCACGACACCTGGCAGACCGGCTCGTCGCCGCAGGCTCTGCAGGACGTCACGCGCGAGGCGTCCGTGATCGACGTCGGCGCGGGCGACACCCTGCCCGCCGATCTGACCGGCAAGATCGTCCTGATCGCGGCCGTGCAGAACAACGCGGAGGCCTATCGCCTGGCGGCCGAGCGCGGCGCGGTCGCCGTGCTGCTCGGCCGGATCGGCGCGGACCCCGCGCGCAAGCTGTCCGCCTTCTCCCCCACGCTCACCACGCCGGTCGCCGTTCCGGTGCTCGGCCTCGCCCAGGTCCAGGTGGAACGACTGCGGAAACGTCTCGCCGGCGGCCCGGTGCGGGTGAGCGCGTCCGCCGTGCACCACAAGAACCTGACCTCCCACAACGTGATCGCGGAGCGCCCGGCCACCTTCCCCGGCCGCGACGACGGAGTCGTCATGGTGAGCGCCCACTACGACAGCGTCCCCGGCTCCCCCGGCGCCAACGACGACGGCAGCGGCACCGTGCTGTGCCTCGAACTCGCTCGTGTCCTGCGGCATCTGCCGACCACTCGCGCGGTGCGATTCGCCTTGTGGGGCGCCGAGGAGTACGGCCTGATCGGCTCCAAACACTACGTCAGCCAACTGTCCGATGTGGACGCTCGGCGCGTCCGCGGCTGTTTCCAGAACGACATGGTCGCCACCAGCTACGACCCCGCGACGGTGTATTGGCTGCTTTCCGTCGACGGCGCCGACAACGCCACCACCCAGGCCGTCGCGTCCGCCGCCAAACGCCTCGGCTACGACCCGCGTGTGCGTGGCCCGGTGGCCCGCGGCTCGAGCGACCACGTCCCGTTCTTCGAACGCGGCATCGCGGCGGCGAACTTCAGCTGGCGCGGCGAAAGCAGCCCCGCCGCGTTGGAGCCGACTTACCACACCCCGGAGGACACCATCGCGGACAACGTCAGCCTGGAACGGCTCCAGGTGTCGCTGGAACTGATCGGCGCCGCCGCCTACAGCCTGCTGCGCGCCTAGCGGCCCCGCGTCCTTTCGACGGATGTGCGCTGAATCCCTTGCCGGACAAGGGATTCAGCGCACTACCGGTCAGCCGGCGGGCCAGCGCAGCGCGTGCAACTGACTGGCACCCGCGGTGTGCCCGCTACCGGCGATCGTGCCGCCGGTGGTGATTCCTTCGGCGTTGGTGTCCCCGCCGTCGGGCAGCGCGCCGAGATCGGTCACGGTGCCGTCGAGATTCCAGCGCACCGCGTGCGACGGCGCGCCCGTCGAGTTGGAGAACCCGACGACCACACCGGCCCTGTTGATGCCCCCGGCCCCGCTGTTGTCCCCGCCGGGCAGGGTGGGCAACGTCGTGATGGTGCCGTCGGTGTTCCAGCGCGTCGCGTGGTTCTTCCTGGCCGCCGTCTGTGACGTCCCGGCGATGGTCCCGCCGCCGTTGATCGCCAGTGCCCAGCTGACGGCAGTACCGGGCGCGGTGCCGAGGTCGGTGACCGTGCCGTCGGTGTTCCAGCGGATGGCGTGCCAGCGCTTGTAGTCGCTGTCCATGGCTTCTCCGACGATCGTGCCGTCGTCGTTGATCGCGTGAGCTTCGCTGAGTTCGTAGCCTTCGGGCACCCCCAGATCGGTGCTCGTCCCGTCGGCGTTCCACCGCACCGCGTGCTTGATCGAGCTGAAGCTCAGGTAGGCGTAACCGACCGCGACCCCGGAGTTGTTAACGCCATTGGCGCCGCTGTAGGTGCTTCCGGGCAGGGTGCCGAGGTCGACGGCGGCGCCTTCCGGCGTCCACCGCACCGCGTGCACACCCACGTTTCCCGCATCCGCCTGGCCGACGACGACTCCGGAGTCGTTGATGGCCCGCGCGCTGCTGAAGGTGCCGGTGCCCAGCGCGGGCAACGCTACGGCCGTGCCGTCCGCGTTCCACCGCACCGCCCGCGTCGGCCCGGTCCGGGTGGAGGACCAGCCGACGACCACACCGCTGTCGTTGATACCCGTGGCCGCGGCCTGATACCCGCCCGGCAGCGGGGCGAGCTCGACGGCCGAAGCAGTGGCCGCCGACGCCGGTACCGCCAGTCCGATGGTCAGCGCGACCGCGATTCCGGGCAGGGCGAATCTTCGCTTGTTCACAGTGGAATCTCCCCAGTGGAAGGATCTTGACGTCCGCAGACTAGCGCCGGAACTCCGGCCGTAACCAGATCCGGAGTGCGGTTTCCTCGCTCAGCCCGCGTCGCGGGGCACAGTCCAGTTCGCCAGCGAAGCGGCGACGTCGCGGTAAGCCTCGGTGCCGGTCGCGGCCGCGATCACGAGGTCGTAGGCGTCGTCCTCCGGTGCGTCCAGGTCGAGCCCGTTCAGCCCGCAGAACACGAAGGCGGCCATCCAGCTCAGCCGCTTGTTCCCGTCCACGAGCGGATGATTGCGGACGATCGACTCCAGCAGCACAGCAGCTTTCTCGACCGGTTCCGGATAAGCGTCCTCCCCCATGACGGAGGTCCGGGGCCGATCGGCCGCCGCCTCGAGCAGACCGAGATCGCGCACCTGAGGAACCCGGAGGTCCGCGGCGAGGGTCAGGAGATCGTCCAGCGTCAGGTACTCGGCCATCATTGCGCCAGCCGATCGAGCAGCGATGCGTACCGGGTTCGTCCTTCTCGGGACAGGGCCGCAATTCGCCCGGCCCGCACACGCACGGCCGCCTCGGTGATGGCGCGCACGACCGCCTCCTGCTCGCTGACGCCGTCGGCCTCGGCGAGTTGCCTGAGCGCGTGCGCCTGCTCCTCGGTCAACCGCAGTGTCATGTCCATCCGATCAACCTACCGCCATGCCCTGAGCCGCAGCGACTTCTTTGTGGCAGCAAGAAAAACGCGGCTTCCCTCGGTCTAAGCTCCTGTTCGGAGAGCACCCACCCGAGCCAGGAGCACACCATGACTGACGTGACGATGAAGAATCCCGAGACCATGCCTCTCCAGGAATGGGAGGCTGCCGATGCAAACTTGGCCAAGACTTTGTGGGGCGATTTCGGAGCCGGTGCGAGACGCCTGTTCTCGATCCTCATGGACAGCCCGGGCAGAAAGTTCAGCGGAGAGGAACTGGCCGAGCTTCTCAACGCTCCGCATGGCAGGCACAGCGTTGCCGGCTGGCTCGGCACGCCCGGCAAGCAATGTCTGCTCGCCGGGCGCGAACCGATGTGGCGATGGGACTACCCGAAAGGCCAGACCGCCCGCTACTGGATGACCGACGAACAAGCCGCACTGTTCCGCCAGGCCAGGAATTCCTGACCGCGCACAGCGGCTACCCGATCCGGAACCGCTCCCGGTACTCGCCCGGCGTCGTGTTCAACGTCCGCCGGAACGACCGTGTCATCGTCGAGACGGTGCCGAAACCACAGGCGCCGGCAATGCGCGACAACGTCTCGTCGGTGGTTTCCAGCCTGTGCCGGGCCGCCTCGACCCGGGCGTGCTCGACATAGGCGGCGGGAGTCATCCCCAACTCGGCCTTGAACACACGCGTGATCTGCCGATCCGTGACGTGCGCATGCGCCGCGAGGTCGGCGACCGTCAGCGGCTCCGCGAGGTGAGCGGCGATGTGGTGGCGCAGTTCGTCGACCCGCCGGGTCGCGGACGCCGGCTCGAGCGACACGCTGAACTGGCTCTGCCCACCCGGCCGCCGCAGGAACATCACGAGCTGGCGGGCGACCCGGGAAGCCAGTTCCTGACCGAAGTCGTCGGCCACCAACGCCAGGGCCAGATCGAGACAGGCGCTCAGCCCGGCCCCGGTCCACACGGTGCCGTCGCGGATGAAGATCGGGTCGGCGTCGACAGTGACCTCCGGATGCTCCGCGGCAAGTTGCCGGGCGGTGGACCAATGCGTCGTGGCGCGCTTGCCGTCGAGCAGCCCGGCCGCGGCGAGGATGTGCGCCCCGACGCACACGGACGCCACCCGGCGGGTGCGCTCGGCCAGCAGGCGAACCGTCTCGACCACGGCGGGGTCGCATCGGGCGACGATCTCCCGGCTCTCCCCGACTGTCACCGCCCCCGGCACCACCAGGGTGTCGATCGCCTTTCCGGACAGTTCCCCGAAGGTCACGTCAGGCAGGACGCGCACCCCGGCGAAGGTGGTCACCGGGTCCAGCGTCTCGGCGGCGAGGACCACGCGGTAGCCCGTCGGACGCTCCACTTCCCGCTGGAGCAACGAGAAAACCTCGGCGGGACCGGTCACGTCGAGCAGGTCGATCCGGTCGAACAGGACCACGGCGATGAGTCTCTCAGGCATCTGCCGTTCCGGTCTCTTCATCCCACTCCGCTCCGCCATGTCGGTTTCTGCGCCTTGCGTGTCATTGCCGACATCCTCCCTCGAGTCTAGCTTCGGTTGTGCCTGGTCAGAGGGCAGGCAAAGACGAACGAGAGGACATCCGAACATGGCGAGGACGACGCTGCGGGAGCTGAACGGGTTCGACCAGACCCCGGCGACGCTGGCCGGCTCGACGCTGATCATGGTCGACTACCAGAACACCTACACCCGCGGCGTGATGGAGTTGGAGGGGTGGCGGCCCGCGCTGACCGCTGCCAAGGATCTGCTCACCAAGGCCCGCGCCGCCGGGACGAAGGTGATCCACGTCGTCAACGACGGCGGCGAGGGCACGCCGTACGACGTGCGAGCCGAGATCGGCGGCATCCACCCGGACGTCGCCCCGGCCGAGGGCGAGCCGGTCGTCGTCAAGGGCACGCCGAACGCCTTCGTGAACACCGACCTTGGCGAGCAGGTCGACGCCGCCGGGCACAAGAACGTGGTCATCGCCGGGTTCATGACCAACATGTGCGTCACGTTCACCGCCGAGGGCGCGTTCCTGCGCGGCAATCATCCGACGGTCGTCGCCGACGCCTGCGCCACCCGGCCGTTGACGACGCCGGTCGCCGAAGTGAGCGCCGAGCAGCTGCACAACGGCGCTTTGGCGACCATCACCGACCTGTACGGCGTGGTCGTCCCCAGCGTCTCCGATCTGAAGTAGCCAGAGGATTCGACCCGAGGTCAGGTCGTCATTCCGGGAGCCCCGGCAGGATCACCATCCCGCTGGGGCAACCGCCGTCGGGCTACCTGTCAACAGCGGCGGTAGCGCCGCACCAGATCGCGACTCGTTACCAGTAGCGGAAGACCGAAACCGGTGCGGAGAGTCGCGGTTGACCCTCGCCGGCGAGAACATCTCGAAGGTCAATCCGCTCGACGAGCTGGTACTGGCGAGCTCATCGAGGAGCGAACGGGGAAGGTCGACATGGATACCGTGAGCAGCAGGGTCCACAGAGTCCGGTCACACCTCATAAACGACAACTGGCGCCTGATCGACACGGGTCGGCGTTGAGTAGAAAGTTACCTGCGGCCCATAGGAACCATCGCCGTCGAGCACCTCAAAGGTGAATTCTCGATCCGGAAACCGATCCTTTAACTGCAAGCGCCACAAACGCTCCAACGTCCGAGCCAGCTGAACAAGATCATCATCGTGAGCATCAGCCTCGGAGGAGAGATCCCAGAGAATGAGCAGGTTTCCCTTTTCTTCAACTTTCGATACGTCGCCCGAAAAATGCGCGAACCAATCATCGAGCACTTTACGACCCTTGCCATCAAGCCCCCTGGGCAACTCGGCCCGGAAGATACCGCCGCGATACTCGACGAAATCCGGGACAAAGAGCCACTGCGCAGCAACAACGAAGCTCAAGCCGTCCGGACTGCTATCCAGATAGCTCAGTGGCGTGTAGTCATCGCCATTGACTTCACGCCACTCGTCAAGAAACTCAGGAAATCGCTCGGGTCGAGTCACCAGCTGATCTCACTACTACAGACCGCCTCCAACTCGGCGACGGAGCAGGACGAACAGGCTTGACAACGTCGTCGCCCCTATTCGCGGCCAGAACCGCGCAGCGATGTGCACTATGTGCTGGAAGCCGCCTGCACGCTTCCAGCACGGGTTACGTCCTTTGGCCGAATCAGACGTTGAAGCGGAATTCGACGACGTCGCCGTCGGCCATGACGTAGTCCTTGCCCTCCATGCGGACCTTCCCGGCCGAGCGCGCGGCCGCCATGGAGCCGGCCTCGATCAGGTCCGCGTAGGAGACGACCTCGGCCTTGATGAAGCCGCGCTCGAAGTCGGTGTGGATGACCCCGGCGGCCTGCGGCGCGGTCGCGCCCTGCGGGATGGTCCACGCGCGGGCCTCCTTCGGGCCCGCGGTGAGGTAGGTCTGCAGGCCGAGGGTGTGGAAGCCCGCGCGGGCCAGCGAGTACAGGCCCGGTTCGCTCTGGCCGACGGACTCCAGCAGCTCGCGGACGGACTCCTCGTCGTCCAGCTCCAGCAGCTCGGCCTCGACCTTCGCGTCGAGGAACACGGCGTCGGCCGGGGCGACCAGCTTGGTCAGTTCCTCGCGGCGGGCCTCGTCGGTGAGCACGGCTTCGTCGGCGTTGAAGACGTAGAGGAACGGCTTCGTGGTGAGCAGGCTCAGCTCCCGCAGCGCCTCGAAGTCGACCTCCTTCTGCGCCTGGAACAGGGTCCGCCCGGCGTCGAGGATCTCCTTGGCCTTCTGCGCGTTGTCCAGCGCGGGCTTGTTCTCCTTCTTCGTCCGCGCTTCCTTCTCCAGCCGCGGCAGCGCCTTGTCCAGCGTCTGCAGGTCGGCGAGGATCAGCTCGGTGTTGATCGTCTCGATGTCGCTCGACGGGTCGATCCGGCCGTCGACGTGCACCACGTCCGGGTCGTCGAAGACGCGGATGACCTGGCAGATCGCGTTCGCCTCGCGGATGTTCGCGAGGAACTTGTTCCCGAGCCCCGCGCCCTCGGACGCGCCCTTCACGATGCCCGCGATGTCCACAAAGGACACGACGGCGGGCACGATCTTCTCCGAGCCGAACACTTCGGCGAGCTTGTCCAGCCGCGGGTCGGGCAGCGGGACGACACCGACGTTGGGCTCGATCGTGGCGAACGGGTAGTTCGCGGCGAGCACGTCGTTGCGGGTCAGCGCGTTGAAGAGGGTGGACTTGCCGACGTTGGGCAGGCCGACGATACCGAGGGTAAGGCTCACGACCCCGCAGTGTACGTGGCGCTCTCTCCGCCGCTGCGCCCCAGCACCCAGTCGGCGACTTCCGCGTGCGAGCCGTACCAGACTCCGTCGTGACCTGCGATGTGTTCGACAAGTGCTCGCAGTGCCACGAACCGTGACCGGTGGCCGATCACGTGTGGGGGCATGGTGACCTGGAACACCCCACCCTCGGCGTAGGCCGCGTCGAACTCGTCACGCCAGATCTCGAGGACCTGCCGCGGCGCCATGGCGGGCCGCGTGGGGTCGCGCGGGAAGAACGGCGCGTCGTCCCGGATCCATTCGACCGGGATCTCGACCAGCCCGGTCGGTTCGCCGTCGGCCAGCACCTCGTACGGCTCGTCGTCGGCCATCAGCGAGGAGTCGTAGCGCAGGCCGAGCTCCCGGATCACGTCGAGTGTGTCGGCGCTGAAGTCCCAGGACGGCGTGCGAAGGCCGACCGGCCGCGCGCCCGCCAGCCGCTCCAGCGTGTCCGCGCTGCGCAAGGTCAGCTCACGTTCGACGCCGGGCGGCAGGGCGGTGTTGCGCTCGTGGATCCAGCCGTGCAACGCGACCTCGTGCCCGCCGTCGACGAACGCCGCGATGTCACCGGGATGCAGGAGCGCCGACACCGCCGGGACGAAGAACGTGGCGGTGATGCCGTGCTCGGCCAGCAGCCGCAGCACTCGCGGCACACCGGCCCGGCTGCCGTACTCGCCCTGCGACAACTGACAGGGACTGAATTCCTTGTCCCGCAACGGAATCGTCTCGTGATCGGAGTCGAAGGACAGGGCCACCGCGACCTTGGCCCCGCCGGGCCAGTGCTCGGGCACCAGCCGCCTGCCCGCGCGCACCCGGCCCACCTGGCCACGCCACTCCGGTTCGTCCCACTCCCATGGATGCCCGGCGATCGTCATACCGCCACAGTATCCCCGCGCCCGCGAACGTCCCGTCGGATTTCCGCCAGTCACGCGCCTGACCTGCTGGCATCATTGGAGTCATGACCCAGCGAACCACCACCGTGTCGATCAGGACGCCGACGCCTGAGGCGATCTGGCGCGACACCGAGCGCTGCTACCGGGTGGTGGCCGCCCGCGATTCCCGCTTCGACGGCCAGTTCATCATGGCCGTGCGCACGACCGGCATCTACTGCCGTCCGTCGTGCCCGGCGCTGACGCCGAAGGCGAAGAACGTCAGCTTCTACCCGACGTCCGCGGCCGCGCAGGCGAACGGCTACCGCGCGTGCCGCCGGTGCCTGCCCGACGCCGTGCCCGGGTCGCCGGACTGGAACATCCGCGCCGATCTCGCCGCACGGGCGATGCGGCTGATCTCGGACGGCACGGTCGAACGCGAGGGCGTCCCCGGCCTGGCGCGACGGCTCGGCTACTCGGAACGGCAGCTCGGCCGGGTGCTCACCGCCGAACTCGGCGCCGGGCCGCTGGCACTGGCCCGTGCCCACCGCGCGCACTCCGCGCGGCTGCTCATCGAGATGTCCGAACTGCCGCTGACCGACGTCGCCTTCGCCGCCGGGTTCTCCAGCGTCCGCCAGTTCAACGAGACCATCCGCGAAGTGTTCGCGACGACGCCTTCGCAGCTTCGCGCTGCCAGCCTGCGTCGCGGCCGTCAGGACACCGAGGGGCTCAGCGGTGCCACGCGGCTGAGCCTGCGCCTGCCGTTCCGTCCCCCGTTCGACGCGGACGGCATCCTGCGATTCCTGGCCGATCGCGCGATTCCCGGTGTCGAGCACGTCGTGAGCGACGACAACGGCATCACCGGCTACGGCCGCACACTGCGGCTCGCGCACGGGAGCGGCACGGTGTGGCTGAGCCCGCGGCCGGATCACGTGCGCTGCGAACTGCGCCTGACCGACCTGCGTGATCTGAGCAGTGCGGTCAGCCGCGTCCGCAGGCTGCTCGACCTGGACGCCGACCCCGAGGCGGTCACCCGGGTGCTGGGCGCCGACCCGGCACTCGCCCCGCTCGTGGCCGCGGTGCCCGGGATGCGGGTCCCTGGCGCGGTCGACGGGGATGAGCTGGTCATCCGCGCCATGCTCGGGCAGCAGGTCTCGGTCGCCGCCGCGCGGACGGCGGCGGGTTCGCTCGCGGACGCGCTCGGCGAGCCGGTGCCCGGCGGGGACGCCCCGCTGGAGCGGCTCTTCCCGACGGCCGCCCGCGTCGCCGCCGAAGGCACGGACATCCTGCGCGGGCCGAAGCAGCGTATCGAGGCGATCACCTCGGTAGCGGCCGCGCTCGCCGAAGGCACCCTCGACGTGCACATCGGCCGTGAGTCCGAGGAACTGCGCGACGAGTTGCTCGCCTGCCCCGGCGTCGGGCCGTGGACTGCCGGCTACGTGCTGATGCGCGTACTCGGCGCGCCCGACGTGCTTCTGGCGGGCGACCTGGCGCTGCGGCGCGGCGCGGAAGCGCTCGGCATCGACGTCGCCACGCTCGCGGAACGGGCCCGGGGCTGGCAGCCGTGGTGTTCCTACGCCGGTATGTACTTGTGGCGAGCCGATCTCTGATTCGTCCCGCCTGATTCACCTGATTCTGTTTCACCGCCAAGGAGAAGTTTTCGTGAGCATCGCGTATTGGTCCACTGTGGACACCAAGGCCGGGCCGTTCAGCGCGGTCGTGGCCGGGGACGGGGCCGTCCTCGCCTCCGGCTGGACCGGCGACGTCGCCGAGCTGACGCCGCTGATCTCACCGTCGCTGGCTCCCGGTGAGCTGACCGAACGGCGCGACCTCGGCCCCGTCACCACCGCGATCCGCCGCTACCACGCCGGGGAACTGGACGCGGTCGACGGCATCGAGGTCCGGCAGCGTTCGGGCGCCTTCCGCCAGCACGCCTGGGACGTGCTGCGGACGGTGCCCGCCGGGCAGCCGGTCAGCTACGCCGGCTACGCGGAACTGACCGGGAACCCGGCCGCGATCCGGGCGGCCGCCTCGGCCTGCGCACGCAACGCCGCCGCGTTGTTCGTACCGTGCCACCGCGTCGTGAAGACCGGCGGAGCGATCGGCAACTTCCGCTGGGGCGTGGACACCAAGCGCTGGCTGCTCGACCACGAAGCCGCCTGACGACGGAGCGGGGTCGCTGGCTCGACCGGTTAGTCGCCGCTCTTGAGCTCGTCTTCCATCGCCTCGAGTTCGTGCGCGACCGCCGCCTGCACCGGGGTGCTCTCCGGCCCCTGCCACACCACGGCCTGCGCGACGATCACCTGGTTGCCGTCGTGCGTGGCCGCCGGTGAACCGTGGAGCATGTATCCGGCGTCCAGCGCTTCGCTGACCCTGCGGCAGAAGTGCGCGTCGTCAGGTCCCGTGAGCAGCCGATAGCGCGGCTCACCGTTCGGTGGCTGAGTCATGCCTCCATTTTGGCCTGATCTTCAGCAGGCGACCACCTCCAGCGTCGAACCCGCCCGTGCCTTCCGGACCCGGAGCCGGGTCGGGATGCGCTGGCGCAGCTCCTCGACGTGCGAAACCAGGCCGACCACCCGGCCGCCCGCGCGGAGCTCGTCGAGGATGTTCATCACGATGTCGAGGGTTTCGGAGTCGAGCGTCCCGAACCCCTCGTCGACGAACAACGTGTCGAGCAGCGCGCCCCCGGTCTCGGCGGCCACGACGTCGGCGAGGCCGAGGGCGAGCGCCAGCGAGGCGAGGAACGATTCGCCGCCGGACAACGTCTTCGCCGGGCGGACCGAGCCCGAGTAGTCGTCGAGCACGTCGAGCCCGAGCCCGCCCCGCGTGCCGCGCGCGCCGACCGCGTCCGAATGCACGAAGGAGTACCGGCCCTGGCTCATCGTCCGCAGCCGGGCCGTCGCGGCGATCGCGACCTCCTCCAGCTTGGCCGCGAGGATGTAGGACCGCAGCGACATCTTCCGGCTGTTCTGCCCGCGGCCGTTGACCACTTCGGCCAGTGCCTTCAGCTCGGCGTACTCCTCTTCGACCGGCGCCAGCTCGGCCAGCGCGGCCTTCATCCGGCCTGCCAGGCGGGTCAGCTCGCCGTGCTGCTCGATCACCGCCCGCAGCGTCGCGAACGCCGACTCGGCCGTGGCCCGGGTCTGCCGCGCGGCCTCGGCCGCCGACGCGACGTCGATGACGTCATCCGGGGAAACGCCGGACAGCTCGGGCTGCGCGAGCACCTCCCGCGCCCAGGCGGCGGACGCCTCCGCTTCGGCGAGGCCCTGCTCCAGCTTCTTGATCTGTTCCTCGGTGCGGTGCGCGGTGCGTGCCGCGTCCAGGGTCGCGAACCCCTTGGCCTGCAACGCGACCTCGACCATCATGCGTTGTTCGCTCAGCCGCTTGCCCGCTCCCTCGACCGCCGCTTCGGCCTCGGCCAGGGCGTCGAGCGCGCCGGCGAGCGCGAGCAGATGCCGCCGCCGCGCGGTGACGTCGGGGAACTCGCCACGCCCGGCGGCCAGCCGCCGATCGCGTTCGGCGATCCGCTCGTCGAGCGCGCCGACCTCGGCCACCGCGGTGGCCCTCGCCTGCTCGGCCAGCCGCAGCCGTTCGGACTGCTGCTCGGCCTCCCGCTCCAGTACGGTGATTCGCTCGGTGAGCCGGGCTTTGCGGCTCGCCTGTCCGGTCAGCGAGGCGACCTCTTCCCGCGCCTGCGCGAGTTCGGCGGCCACCGACTCGGCGGTCCGCTCGCCCACTCGTTTCCGCAGCTCCTCCAGCCGCGCCTTGGCTTCGTGCAGCGCGGACAACACCCGCTGGCGGAACGCTTCCGCCTGCTGCTCGGCCTCTTCGGCGGCACGCTCCTCCGCCGGGTCGACCAGCGGCGCCTCATGGTTCGCGGGCGCCGGGTGGTCCGCGGATCCGCACACCGGACAAGCCGAACCCTCGGCCAGTCCCGCCGCCAGTTCGGCCGCCATCCCCTCCAGCCGCCGCTCGCGCAGGTCGAGCCGGTGCTGCCGGGCCGCCTGATGCGCGTCGACGACCTCCCGCAGCTTGGCCTCGCCGCGCCCGACCTTCTGTTCAGCCGCGGGCAGCTCCGCGACGTCCTGGGCCACCGCCGTGAGATCCTCGACTCTCGCCTTCGCACTGTCCACAGTGGCCACCGCGGTGGCCGCGACCTGCTCGGCCTCGCGCAGCTCGGCCAGCTTCGCCGGAATTTCGGCCTGCCCGCGGGTCAGCTCCCCGGCCTCGTCGGCCGCCCGTTCCGCGACCTGCTGCCGCTCCGCGCGGCGGGCGACGTCCGCGCGTTGCTGCTCGGCCTCGGCGACCAGTTCGGCGAGCGCACCGGCCTCCTCGCGTACCGTGCCCGCCTTGGTTCGCAGGCCGGTGTGGTCCAGCCCGGCGGCGTCGGATCCCAGCTTCGCGAGATCTCCGCGACGGGCCTCCGCCTTCTCTTCGGCGTCCTCCAGCTCGGCCGTGCGCCGGTCCAGCGCCTCGGCCTCGGGCATCACCCCGGCGGCCCGCCGCGCGGCCGCGATCTCCTCCGCCCATTCCGCGCGCTGGCCCGCCTGCTCCTCGAGCTCGGCCAGCCGGGTGTGAGCCCGCCGGACCTGGCGCACCCGCTCCGCGTCGGCCTCACGCTCCTTGAGCACGGACTCCGCGCGTTCCGCGGCCTTCCGTGCCGTCTCGTGCCCGGCCTTGTGCGACTCGACCCGCTCGGTGACCTCGCGCAGCACGTCGTCGACCCACGCGGCGTGCCCCTCCTCCGGCGGATCCTGCTGTGCCGCCTGCGCGTACCGGGCCACCAGTTCGCGCACCGACTGCTGGCGCTCCTGCAACGCCCGGCCTCGCTCGGCACGCAGATCCGCGAACCAGCGTTCGACGTCGGAGAATCGTTCGGTGCCGAACAACCGCTCCAGCAGCTTCTCGCGCTCGGTGGTGTCCGAACGCAGGAACCGCGCGAACTCGCCCTGTGGCAGCAAAACGACCTGGAAGAACTGGTGCGCCGTCATGCCGAGGAGCCGCTCGACGGTCCGCGCCACCTCCTCGATCCGGATCAGGCCTTCCGGCGGCAACCCGTGCGGCGGGTCACCGATCCAGGTCAGCGACACCTTCGCCTGCTGCGTCGTCGTGCCCTCGCCCCGGCGCTTCGGCCGCTGGTACTCCGGGCTGCGCACGATCCGCAAACGCTGGCCCTGCACGGTCAGTTCGAGCGCGACCTCGGTCAGCTGGTCCGGCTGGGCGAGATCGCACCGCAGCCGTTTGACCTCGCCGCGCGCACCGGGCACCACACCGAACAACGCGAAGGCGATCGCGTCGAGCAGCGTGGTCTTGCCGGCACCGGTTTCCCCGTGCAGCAGGAAGAGGCCGTCGGCACCGAGAACGTCGAAGTCGACCTCCTCGCGCCCCGCGTACGGACCGAACGCCGCGACCTCCAGGCGATGCAGTCTCATTTCGCGATCGCCCCACGATCGGCCGCTTCCAGCGCGGCGAACACCAGCCGCTCCTCCCGCTCGCTCGGCCCCGCGCCCCGGCAGTCCTCGAGGAAGCTGCGGGTGATCTCGATATCGGACCGGCCACGGACGTTTTCCGCGTACTTCAGCGCTTTGCCCGCATGGCCGCCTTCGGGCTCCCAATCCATGTGCACCGCGTACGGGAACCGTTCGCGCAGTTTGCGCATGGCGTCGACCGGACGCACCCTGTCGGTCACCGTCACCGACAGGAAGTGCTCGGTCCATTCGTCGTGCTCCGGGGCCGAAAGCAGTTCCTCCAGCTCGCCTTTCAACGTGCCCAGCGGCCGGGGCACCGGCAGTTCGTGCCTGCGGACCTCGGCGAGGCCGTGCTCGTCGAGATCGACCAGCCACACCGATTTACGTTGCCGTGCCTCGGAAAACGAGTAGGCCAGCGGGCTGCCCGAGTACCGCAGGTGCTCGGCCAGCGTCTGCGGGCCGTGGAGATGGCCGAGCGCCACGTAGTCGACACCGTCGAAGACCGAGCCCGGTACCTGCTCGACCCCGCCGACCGCGATCGGCCGCTCCGATTCGCTCGCCTCGCCACCGGTGACGAACGCGTGCGCGAGCACCACCGACCGTGTCCCGGCGCGCTCGGCGAGATCGGCGCAGACCCGCCGCATCGCCTCGGTGAGCACGCCGGTGTGACCGCGCGCCTCCGGCACTCCGAGCGCGTGCCGGGAGGGTTCCGGCTCCAGGTACGGGATGCCGTAGCAGGCCACCGGGCCGTGTTCGTCGGCCAGCAGCACCGGCTCGGCGATCCCCGCGACCGTGGCTCGCAGGTGCAGCCCGCCCGCCGCGGCGAATTCGGCGAACGCGCCGAGCCGTGGCGCCGAATCGTGGTTTCCCGGTGTGATCACCAGCTGGGCACCGGACGCGCGGATCCGGCCGATCGCCGCAGTGGCGACCCGGACCGCTTCCGCGGACGGCACCGCGCGGTCGTAGATGTCCCCCGCCACGAGCACGGCGTCGACCGCCTCGTCGACCACGAGGTCGGCGAGGTGCCCGAGCACGGCTTGTTGCTCGGCAAGCAGATCGGCCCCGTGGAAGGTGCGGCCGATGTGCCAGTCGGAGGTGTGGAGGAGTCTCACGCGGCCCAAGGTAGGACCTGAGGCCGACAAGAAGGGGGAGGCACGCCGCCTGCTCCACTCGAACGTGTGAGCTACTTCGTCCAGGTCCCCTGGTGAGCGGCCGAATGTCCGAATCGCTTGCTTCGAGCGGCCTTGCCTGGCGTGGCGAACGCCGGGAACCCGGCCGGGACGGACACACTGGCAAGGCGCCGGATTCCCGGCACCGCTACGCAGTGCGACCAGCCGGTTCCGCGTTTTGTCGGTGCCGTCCGCCATGATGGCCCCCTCGCGTTCGGCGGGTGCCGAGCCGGAAGACCCGGAAAGAATGAGGAGGATCGGTGAGCACGGTGATCACCACCGCGGCCGTGGTGCTCGCACTGCTGCTGCTCGTCGCGATCGCCGTGCTGTGGCGGCTGTACAACGACGGCATGCGGCGGGCGGACGCGGCGGCGAAGCTGGTCGCGGCCGAGCGCGCGCGCAGCGATCAGCAGCAGCTGGCGCTGCGGCGCTACGAGGTCGCGTTCGCCTCCATCAGCGGGCGGGGCGAGCTCGGCGAACAGGTACTGGTGGAAACCGCGCGAGCGCTCGGGCTGCGCGAGGAACTGCACTTCACCCTGCAAACCGACCTCGCGGGCGGCGGCGCGGCGAAACCGGACATGGTGCTGCGCGTCGGCGGCGGCCGCACGGTACCGGTGGACGCCAAGGCGAGCATGGCGTGCTGGGCCGAGGCGGTGGAGACCGACGACCCCGAGGAGCGGCTGGACGCGCTGCGCGTGCACGTCCGGCAGCTGCGGTCACGGGCCGCCGAGCTGGCCGGGAAGGGCTACCAGCGCTGGGCGGACGCGATCTACGGCACGATCATGTTCGTCCCGTCGGACGCGGCCGTGGTCGCGGCGCTCGACACCGACCCCGAGCTGCTGCGCTGGCTCATCGACCGCCGGGTGTTCCTGTGCGGGCCGACCGGGTTCGGCGTGCTGGCCTCGGCCGCGCTGTTCGCCGGGAGCGACCGGGCACTGGTGGAGGACGTCGAGCAGGTCCGGGCTGGGGCCGCGGCGGCGCACCGGGCGGCGGGCAACGCGGTCGAAGCTCTTAACCTTTCGGGCACACATCTGCAGCGCTTCATCTCCGCCCGGCGCCGGGAACTGGAGGCATTGGAGAACTTCCGCGCCACGGTCGCGCCACTCACCGACGCGGCAGGCAGTCCCGCGGAAGTCCCGCAGGTCAGGAAGGGGGACGAGCTGGCCGCGAGCTGACACCGGGCACCAGACCAGCCGGCCTCCCGGTACGCACGAGGCGTCACGCCGCCGGGTGGTGAGTCCGCCATGTGCGCGGATGGGTAGCAAGATCTTTACAACTACCGGATACGGTGTTGCCTTGTGACCGCGATACGCGATCGCCAGAGCGATCCAGATGCCGACGACGTACCTGTGCCATGGGACGAGCGTCCGCTCGTGGGGGCGAGGCGAGGCCTCCCCTGGTGGGGGGCGGTACTGGTGTGCCTCGGCCTGGCCGTCGTGAGCGCCTTCGTCGCCAAGAAAGCCACCGGTGACCTGGGCATCCTGTTCCAGGTCTGCTACGTCGTGGGAGCCGTGGCCGCGGTCGTCGTGGTGCAGCGCCGCGCGTTGTTCGGCCCGATGGTGCAGCCGCCGCTGGTGCTGGCCGTGACAGTGCCCGTCGTCGTGCTGCTCACCTCCGGTTCGGAGAACGGCGGCGGCGACATGTTCTCGCGGATCTTCAACATCGGCCAGCCGCTGATCAACAGCTTCCCGGTGATGGCGATCGCCACCGTGCTGACCCTGGCACTCGGCTTCTTCCGGATCTATCGCGAACGCGACCCGAACGCGCCGATCGCCGTCAAGGGCAAGGCCAAACCGGAACGTCGCCGCGGCGACGACGAGGAGCGCCCGCCCTCGCGCGCCGCGGCCGCCGGCCGCCCGCGCCCGCCGGGCTCGAGGACCGGGCAGACACCGCTGCCGCCGGACGCGCGCCGGGGCGCCGGTCGCGACGGCGAACCACCGCGGCGTCCCCGCCCGCCCGTCGAGGGTGGTGGCCGCGCGCCGCGTGGCGGCCGGGAACCGCTCGACCGCGAGCCGGGCACGCGGGCCGCGCGCACTCCGCCGCCAGGAGGTGCCCGGCAGCCGCGTGCTCCGCGGCCCATGGACGGTGAGCCCCCGCGTCGCCGCGAGCCGCGAGGGGGCGAACCACCTCGTCGCCGCATCCCGCGCGAAGATCCTCGCGGTGGGGACGCCCCGCCTCCGCGTCGCACCCAGGGCCGTCCACAGCCCCGGCGCCCGCGGCCGTGGGACGACGAGCGCTGAGTCCTCGGGGGACACCGAGCCCGGAAAACGCATTCAGCCGCAAGGTCTCGTCGGAGACCTTGCGGCTGAATTGTTTCTTCAGCGCCTGTTACAGGGCCTTGCGCAACTCCGGCGGAAGCGCGAACGCGATCTTCTCGTTGGCCGTGGTGACCTCGTCGACGTCGGCCCAGCCGCGTTCGGCGAGCCAGGCCAGCAGGTCCATCACCAGGATGTCGGGCACCGAGGCACCACTGGTGACGCCGACGGTCGTGACGCCTTCGAGCCAGCTCTCGTCGACTTCGCGAGCGAAATCGACGAGGTGCGCGTCGCGGGCACCGGCCTTGAGCGCGACCTCGACCAGCCGCTTGGAGTTCGAGGAGTTCGTCGAACCGACGACCAGCACGAGGTCGCATTCGGCGGCCATCGCCTTGACCGCGACCTGACGGTTCGTGGTGGCGTAACAGATGTCGTCGCTCGGCGGGTCGGCCAAGCCGGGGAAGCGTTCGCGAAGCTGGTCTACGCGCTCCATCGTCTCGTCGACGCTCAACGTCGTCTGGGACAGCCACACAACCTTGGACGGGTCGCGGACCTCGACCTTGTCGACGTCCTCGGCGGTGTCGACGAGCTGCACCTTCTCCGGGGCCTCGCCCGCGGTGCCCTCGACCTCTTCGTGCCCTTCGTGGCCGATCAGCAGGATGTCGTAGTCGTCCTTCGCGAACCGGTTGACCTCCTTGTGCACCTTGGTCACCAAGGGGCACGTGGCGTCGATGGTGCGCAGGTTCCGGTCCGCGGCCTCGGTGTGCACCGCGGGCGAAACGCCGTGCGCGGAGAACACCACGAGCGCGCCCTCGGGCACTTCGGTGGTCTCGTCGACGAAGATCGCGCCGCGCTCGCGCAGCGTCTCCACGACGTGCTTGTTGTGCACGATCTCCTTGCGCACGTACACCGGCGCGCCATACACCTCGAGTGCCTTCTCGACGGCGATGACCGCGCGGTCGACGCCGGCGCAATAACCACGGGGCTTGGCGAGCAGCACTCGCTTGCCGGTCGCGCCGGAGTCACTGATCGTCGGGGTGTCCGCCTGCTCGATTCCGGGACTCGCAGAACTCATGCCCCCAGGGTACGGGCAGCCCCGGGGCCCACTCGAAGTCCCGTTCGAGTGACCCTCGTCCCTCTTCCGGGCTGTGCCCACCGTCACGTCGACATACCGGACCCACCCGTTCGGTTGGGCAGGATGGCGTAGATGCGGCAGGCTAGACGCATGAAGCCTCTCCCGCTCCCCCTCCGGGTCGCCGCGGGCCTCGCCGTCACCACCGCCGAGCGGGTTCGCGAACTCCCGAAGCAGCTCACCGGGCTCCCGGTCACCGTGGTCAGCCAGGTGCTCCAGTTCTCCATGCGTGTCCAGCAGCACGTCACCGAGCTGGCCATCAAGGGCGACGACGCGCTGGCCGGGCTCCGCCCCATCGAGGACACGCCCAGCTGGGCGACCTTCGACGAAGACCTCGAACCGGACCTTCCGCCCGCCCGGCCGACGCTCACGCCGGTCGCGGACGTCCCGGAGCCACGCGCGGAGGTCAACGGTCACCCTGTGTCACCGGCTGACCTCGAAGCGGAGCTCGGCGATCCGTGGGCCGAAGAAGAGCGCGCGCTCGCCGCGGAGCACCTCGACGGCGAGTTCGACAGCACCGGCGAATCGACCGGCTCCGGCCCGGCCGGGCTGTCCAACTACGACCAGCTGACGCTGCCCCAGCTGCGGGCCCGGCTGCGGAAGCTGTCCGTCCCGCAGCTCGAAGAACTGCTCGCCTACGAGCGGGCGAACGCCGACCGGCCCTCGTTCGTCGGAATGCTCGCGCGGCGCATCGGGAACGCGCGCAAGGCCGAGGACGACGGCAACGGCGGCGAAGAAGGGAACGGCACGGAAGGCCGGTGAGCACGGAATCCTCCGCCGCCGCATCGGCGGCTCCCTCGACGAGTGCGGAGCACCCCTGGCCGGTCCGCACGGTCGCACGCAAGATCGGCGACTGGATCCACCGCCTCGGCGCGGTGTGGGTCGAAGGCCAGGTGACCCAGATTTCGGCGCGCCCCGGCACATCGACGGCGTTCCTGACGCTGCGCGATCCGTCCGCGGACGTCTCGATGTCGGTGACCTGCCCGATCGGGCTGTTGCGCTCGATCGACCCGCCGCTGCGCGAAGGCGCGAGCGTGGTGCTGCACGCGAAGCCGTCATTCTTCCTCGGGCGCGGCACATTGAGCTTGCGGGCCAACGAAATCCGCGCGGTGGGCATCGGCGAACTCCTCGCCCGCATCGAACGGCTGCGTAAGCTGCTGGCCGCCGAAGGGTTGTTCTCCTCGGCGCGCAAACGCAGGATTCCCTTTCTGCCGCAAGGGGTCGGCCTCATCACCGGCCGGGCGTCCGCGGCCGAGCGCGACGTGCTCGTCAACGCGCAGGCACGCTGGCCGCATGTGCTGTTCAAGGTCGTCAACACCGCGGTGCAGGGACCGCAGGCGGTCCCGCAGATCATCCGCGCACTCTCCACTTTGGACAGGGACCCGGCGATCGACGTCATCGTGATCGCGCGGGGCGGCGGCAGCGTCGAAGATCTCCTCCCGTTCTCCGACGAGGCGCTGTGCCGCGCGGTGTCGGCCGCCGGCACGCCGGTCGTCAGCGCGATCGGGCACGAGCCGGACACCCCGCTGCTCGACCACGTCGCGGACCTGCGCTGCTCGACGCCCACCGACGCGAGCAAGCGGATCGTCCCGGACGTACGCGAGGAGACCGAGCGGGTGCGGCAGATGCGCGATCGCGGGCGCCGCGCGCTGCACGGCTGGGTCGACACCCAGACGCGGCTGCTGAACCAGCTGCGCAGCCGTCCGTCGCTGGCCGATCCACTAGGCCCGATCGAGCGTCGCGCCGACGACGTCGACGTCCACCGCGAACGCGCGCGCCGCGCGGTGCTCGGCCTGCTCGCGAAGGATCAAGCGGAACTGGCGAGCGCCAGGGCCCGGCTCACCGCGCTCGGCCCGGCCGCGACGCTGGCCCGCGGCTACGCCGTCGTGCAGTTCACCGACGACGAAGGCAACCTCCAGGTACTGCGCTCCGTCTCCGACATCGAGGACGGTGCCCGGCTTCGCATTCGCGTCGGCGACGGAGCGGTGGGTGCCGTCGTCGACAGCTCGCCGCCCGCGGAAGGAGAACGGTCGTGAACCACCGGTCACCGGCGTTTCTCCCGCTGACCGTGGACGCCGCGGCCCGGCTCGACGCGGTACCGCTGCTGCGGCAGGCGATCACGACCGATCAGGCGGCCAGCGCGTGCTGGACGGCGTTGCTGGCGGGATGCGGCACGGCCGCGCGACGCGAGCTGGGCCCGCAGTTGCGCAGGCTGTCCGAGGCGACGTCGATGCAGGTCGGCACCCGATGGTGGTTCGCGGAGGGTACCGGTCACCGGCGCCGCGTCGCGGGCGCGCAGGAGCAGATCGAGGAGGCCATCGCGGACGGTGACGGCCAGGAGTTCGCGCTCGCCTTCGTGGGGTACGACCACGCGATGGCCAGCGCGGTAGTGTGCGCTCACACCGCCGCCGCTGCCGACGCGGAGGCGGCAGGCACCGCGAAACACCGCAGGGTGGGAGATCTTCGAGCGTGAGCGAACCTGGCAGCGAGACCGCCGAACTCGGCTACGAGCAGGCCCGCGACCGGCTGGTCGAGGTCGTGCGCGAGCTCGAGGCGGGTGGCCTGTCCCTGGAGCAATCGCTTGCCTTGTGGGAAAAGGGCGAGGAACTGGCGAAGCTCTGCGAACGGCATCTCGAGGGCGCGCGCGAGCGGATCGAGGCCGCGCTGGCCTCGGTGGAGGACACCGGCGACGACTCCCAGTGACGTTCACCATGCCGCTGGGCGACCGCAGCGGGTTCGCGATCTGAGAGACTGGGCACCCGCCCTGCTCAGAACCCGGGAGGCCCGCATGTCCACCGTCAGCGAGTCCGCCAGCGCCCCGCGCCGTCGCGAAGCGCCCGACCGCAACCTCGCGATGGAGCTGGTCCGAGTAACCGAAGCCGCCGCGATGGCGGCCGGACGCTGGGTGGGCAAAGGAGACAAGATCGGCGGCGACGGCGCCGCGGTCGACGCCATGCGCCAGCTCGTCTCGACCGTCTCGATGCGCGGCGTCGTCGTCATCGGCGAGGGCGAGAAGGACGAAGCGCCGATGCTGTACAACGGCGAGGAGGTCGGCAACGGCGACGGTCCCGCCTGTGACGTCGCGGTCGACCCGATCGACGGCACGACGCTGATGGCCAAGGGCATGCCGAACGCGCTCGCCGTGCTCGCCGTCGCCGAGCGCGGCGCGATGTTCGACCCGTCCGCGGTGTTCTACATGGAGAAGCTGGCCGTCGGCCCGGAGGCCGCGGGCACGATCGACCTGTCCGCGCCGATCGCGGAGAACATCCGCCGGGTCGCGAAGGCGAAGAACAGCAGCAAAAGCGACGTGACCGTGTGCATCCTGGACCGGCCGCGGCACGAGCAGATCATCAAGGAAGTCCGCGAGGCCGGCGCCCGGATCCGCTTCATCTCCGACGGTGACGTCGCGGGCGCGATCGCGGCGGCCCGGCCGACCACCGGTGTCGACATGTTGATCGGGATCGGCGGCACCCCCGAGGGCATCATCGCGGCGGCCGCGATGAAATGCCTCGGCGGCGAGCTGCAGGGTCGGCTGTGGCCGAAGGACGACGCCGAGCGGGAGAAGGCGATCGGCGCGGGGCACGATCTCGACCGGGTGCTCACCACCGACGACCTGGTGCGCGGTGACAACGTGTTCTTCTGCGCGACCGGCGTCACCGACGGCGACCTGCTGCGCGGGGTGCACTACCGGGCGGGCGGCGCGACGACGCAGTCGATCGTCATGCGCTCCAAGTCCGGAACGGTCAGAATGATCGATGGCTACCACCGGCTGAACAAGCTGCGGGCGTACGCCTCGGTCGACTTCGACGGTCACCTCGGCGACTCGCCCGACGCCGACGTCGTACCCCCGCTGCCGTAAGGAGTCCCGGTGACCGAGCTCGAGGCACGTTCCCCCGCCACGAGCGCGAAGCCGCCGCGCCCGCTCGTGCTGCTCCTGGCGCTCGTGGGCGCGTTGGCACTGGTCACCGGCACCGCCGCGGCGGACAACGACATCGTCGGCGGCAAGGACGCCGATCAGCCGTACCCGTTCACGGTGTCGCTGCACACCGCGGGCGGGAAGCTGTTCTGCGCGGGCGCGCTGATCGCGCCGACGTGGTTCGTCACCGCCGCGCACTGTGTGGACGGCAAGAACCCGGCGGTGTTGAACGTGCGGGCCGGCAGCAACGACAGCGGCCAGGGCGGCGAAACGGCCCAACTCGCCGAGGTCGTGGTCAATCCGGCATTCAAACCGGACAAGCCGGACGTCCCCGGTGGCGACATCGCGCTGGTGCGGCTTTCCGCCCCGGTCAAGACGGCGCCGATCCCGCTCGGCACGGTCACCGCCCCTGGCACGGCGACGCGGCTGCTCGGCTGGGGCCAGACCTGCCCGACGCTGGACTGCGGGAAACCGCCCGCCACCCTCCAGCAGCTGGACACGCACGTCGTCGACGCGAAGGGCTGTATCGCGCCGTTCGACGCCAAGACGGAACTGTGCACCGAGAACCCCGGCGGCAAGGCCGGTTCGTGCTACGGCGATTCCGGTGGCCCGGAGATCGCGAAGGACGGCGACCGGTGGCTGCTGCTCGGCCTGACCAGCCGGCCCGGCAACGGCGACGCGACCTGCGCGACGGGGCCGTCGATCTATACCTCAGCGGTCGCGTACACGTCGTGGATCGCCGAGAAGACCGCGCCGAAACCGCCACCGGCTCCCCCGAAACCTGCCTCCTGACCTGCGGAAGAAGAGCAAGGGACCTTTGCTAACGCTCGTGAGCATGCCAACGATTAGCACGCTAACGGACGATAGCAAAGGTCCCTTGCTCCGCTCCGGGGCTTAGTCGGCGTTGCTGGAGTGACCGGGGAACAGGTGCGCGTCCGGGTCGAGCGCGACGGCGATGTTGTTGACCGCCGTCGCGGCCTCGCCGAACCCGGTGGCGATGAGTTTCACCTTCCCCGGGTACGCCGCCACGTCGCCCGCCGCGTAGACACGCTCGCGAGCGGTGGCCATGGTCGTGTCGACGCTGATCGCGCGGTGGTCGATCTCCAGCCCCCAGCTTTCGATCGGGCCGAGGTCGGCGGTGAAGCCGAGCGCGGCGACGACCGTGTCGGCGGCCAGCCGCTCGTCATCGGCGCCCTTGATCTGGACGTCGACCGCCGTCAGCGCGCCGTCCGGCGTCTCCACGAACCGCGCGACCTCCGCGTCGGTGATGATCCGCACGCCCAGTTCCCGCGCCTGCCGCACGATCGACTCGGCGGCGCGGAACTTCGCGCGCCGGTGCACCAGGGTCACGCTGGCCGCGATCGGGTGCAGTGCGAGCACCCAGTCGAACGCCGAGTCACCGCCGCCGACGACCACGACATGCTGGCCCGCGTGGGCCTGCAGCGCCGGGACGAAGTGCACCATGCCGCGGCCGAGCCAGCCGTCCCCGGCGGGGAGCGGGCGCGGGGTGAACTCGCCGATGCCCGCGGTGATGAGGACCGCTCCGGCACGCAGGGTGTCGCCACCGTCGAGGGTCAGGATCAGCCCGCCGCCGTCGGCGTTTTCGAGCTTCTCCGCCTTGCGGCCGAGGAGATAGTCCGGTTTCCACGGGGCGGCTTGGTCGACCAGTCCTTGGACGAGGTCGCGTCCGCGCACGGCGGCGAACCCGCCGACGTCGTAGATCATCTTTTCGGGGTACATGGCGGTGACCTGTCCCCCGGGTTCCGGCAGTGAATCGACTACGGCCATGGAAAGGCCACGGAATCCGGCGTAATACGCGGCGAACAGGCCGGTCGGGCCCGCGCCGATGATCACGAGGTCGTAAGAGGGTTCCCCAGAAGGCAGTGTCATGGGCTCGCTCCAGCCAGTGGTGGATGGCAGTGATCGAGAACACGTCCGACCCTACTCCCGACCGGGTGCCCAAGGACACGAGGCGGGGCCGTCGCCGCTGCGCGAGACTGGGACCATGGCTGAACAGGAATACCGGATCGAACACGACACCATGGGAGAGGTCCGCGTCCCGGCCGACGCCCTCTACCGCGCGCAGACGCAGCGCGCCGTCGAGAACTTCCCGATCTCCGGCCGTGGCCTGGAACGCGCCCAGATCCGCGCGCTCGGCCTGCTGAAAGCGGCGGCCGCGCGGGTCAACGCCAAGCTCGGCGTGCTCGACGCCGACCTCGCCGAAGCGATCGCGAAAGCCGCCGACGAGGTCGCCGGGGGCGCCCACGACGCGCACTTCCCGATCGACGTGTTCCAGACCGGTTCCGGCACCTCGTCGAACATGAACGCCAACGAGGTCATCGCGACGCTGGCCAGCCGCGCGCTCGGCCGCGACGTGCACCCGAACGACCACGTCAACGCGTCGCAGTCGTCCAACGACACGTTCCCGACCACGATCCACGTCGCCGCGACCGAGGCCGTGCTGACCGACGTGATCCCGTCGCTGGAGCACCTCGCCGCCGCGATCGAGGGACGCGCCGCGGAATGGGCGGACGTCGTCAAGTCCGGCCGCACGCACCTGATGGACGCGGTGCCCATCACGCTCGGGCAGGAGGCGGGAGCGTGGGCGTCGCAGGTGCGGTTCGGCGTCGAGCGGCTGCGCTCCGGCCTGCCACGGCTGGGTGAACTGCCGATCGGCGGAACCGCCGTGGGTTCCGGGCTCAACGCGCCCGACGGCTTCGGCGCGGCCGTCGCGGCGCAACTCGCGGAGGAGACGGGCCTGCCGCTCACCGAAGCCCGCGACCACTTCGAAGCACAGGCGACCCAGGACAGCGTGGTCGAGACCTCCGGGCACCTGCGTACCGTCGCGGTGTCGTTGAACAAGATCGCGAACGACCTGCGGTGGCTGGGATCCGGTCCGCGCACGGGCCTCGCTGAATTGGCGCTGCCGGATCTGCAGCCGGGCTCGTCGATCATGCCCGGCAAGGTGAACCCGGTGATCCCGGAGGCGACGCTGCAGGTCGTCGCGCAGGTGATCGGGAACGACGCGGCGGTGGCGTTCGCGGGCGCGGCGGGGAACTTCCAGCTCAACGTGAACCTGCCGGTGATCGCCCGCAATGTGCTGGAGTCCGCGCGACTTCTCGCGGCGGTGTCGCGGCTGCTGGCGGACAAGGTCTTCGCCGGGGTCACCGCGAACGTCGACCGCGCGCGGCAGTACGCCGAGGGCTCGCCCTCGATCGTGACGCCGCTGAACAAGTACATCGGTTACGAAGAGGCCGCCGCCGTCGCGAAGCAGGCGTTGAAGGAGCTGAAGACGATCCGCGAGGTCGTGCTGGAACGCGGCTATGTCGCGGACGGCAAGCTCACCGAGGCCCAGCTCGACGAGGCACTCGACGTCCTCCGCATGGCACGCGGCGGGAAGTAGCTGGGACCGGAAACGAAGCAAGGGACCTTTGCTATCGCCGAGCGATAGCAAAAGTCCCTTGCTATTCCGGCTCGTCCGCGAGGGCGCGAAGCCCAGCATGAATCGGCTTCGCGAGCACGTCCGCCAGGCCCGCTGAAGGCGTCGGCTCCTGCAACAAGTGGAGCCAGGCGAAAACCGACCCGAGCAGCATCGCGTGTATGGCCACGAGGTCGGGTTGCCGCGTGAGCTCGCCACGCGCGACAGCTCTGTCGAGCATCTCGACGAGATATGCCCGCTCTCGCGCCAGAAACACCTCGCCGAACCGCGCCGCCAGTCCGGGGTCGGCCTGGACATCGGCCAGCAGCCCCGGCAGGGCACTGCGCACCTGCGGTCCATCCAAAGAGGACTGAATGGCCGCCAGGACTTCCCCCACATCTCCCCGCAGCGTCCCGGTGTCCGCCGGCGAAGCCAGCGCGTCGTCGTGGATGGCGGCCGCGAAAACCAGTTCCGCCTTGGATTTCCAGCGCCGGTAGAGCGCGGCCTTGCCGACACCGGCCCGTGCGGCGATCGCGTCGACCGTGCACCGCTGATAGCCGACTTCCCCGAGCAGGTCGTTCACCGCCGATCGCACGGCATCGTCGATTCCCCGCTCCCGCGGCCGCCCACGCCGGTTGTCCGTCATGGGTCACAGTTTACGAGACTGTCGGTTCCGTATATCGTCGGGCCATGACCTGGACCAGAACCTCGACCCGCACCCTTCCCGTGGACACAGCCGCGCTCTGGGACGTCCTCGCCGACATCGAGAGCTGGCCGCGCTGGGATCCCGACCTCGCACGCGTGGTGCTCCGCGGACCGCTCACAACGGGCTCGAGGGGTTTCTTCCACCCCACCGGCCGGATACGTGGCCGCGGCCACTCACTGCTCGCGGACGATTTCACTGTCACGGCCTGCACTCCGGGCAGTGAGATCGCGGTACGCCAGCCCATCCCCCTCGGGCACATGGACCTCGGCTTCACCCTCGCCGCCGATGGTGACGGGAACACCGAGTTCACCCAGCACATCACCCTCCACGGGCCCCTGCGGACCGTCATGGTGTGGATCATCGCCGGTGACGTCGTCCGGAACTTCGACCGGAAGTGCTCCGCGCTGACCGGCCTTGCCACGGCGAAGGCCGGCCACCACCCCCAGTGACACCAGCGCGACACCGGCGAGCTGGCCGAACCGGAAGTCCTGCGCGCCCAGCACCAGCGACACGATCAGTCCGGCCACCGGCATGAGCCCGATCAGCACACCGGCGCGGTCGGCACCGAGCGCCGCCACCGCCGAGTACCACAGCACGAACGCGACCGCGGTGACCAGGACGGCGAGGACCAGCATCGCGGCGAACTGACGCCCGTCCGGCCACCGCCAGGCGCCGGCCGGGTCTGCCACCGTGCCGAGCACCGCGCCACCGATCGCCGCGGCACAGCAACTCCACGTCGAGGTCGCCAGCGGACCGAGCCGCGCGACGAGCCCGACCGCCAGCAGCGTGAACAAGGCCTCGCACACCATCGCCGCCGCCGCGAGCAGCAGGCCCGGCCCTTGCGCCGCTCCCCCGCCCGACAGCACCGCGATACCGAGCCCGGCCAGCACCGCACCGACAATCGGTGCCACGGACGGGCGTCGCCGCGCCAGCAAGGGCGCGACAATCGCCAGCACCAGCGGACTCCCGCCGAGAAACGCCGCGACCAGCCCCGGTTCGGCATAACGCTGAGCCAGCAACAGACACGCCTGGAAACCGACCATTCCCGTCGCGGCCAGCGCGAACAACGTCGGAACGTCCCGAAGCCGCGGCAGCGGCAATGGCTTGCGCGTGAGCCGCGCCCAGCTCAGGAGCAAAGGCCGGCTAGCGCGTAACGCAGGGCCTGGCCGGTCAGCACCGGATAGCCGTCGAGCATGCCCGTCACCGGCACCGAACCACCGACGATCACCGCGGTCGACACCCCGTACGCCACGCCGGCACGAGCGCCCCTGGGTCGGGTCAGTACTGCCATGCCGACAGCCTCGCCGCATCAGTGGTCCAGCTTCCAGGTCCACTCTCCTTTCACCAAAATGGACCACCTCATAGGCGGCGCAGCGTCTTGTCGGCCAGCGCGGGTGGCACGTAGTCGGCGTCGAGCCGGTTGAGATCGGTACCCGGTGGCACGATCTCGTCGATCCGGTCCAGCACGTCGTCGCCCAGCACGAGGTCCGCGCCTGCCAGCAGGTCGCCGAGTTGCTCCGGCGTCCGCGGTCCGATGATCGCCGAGGTCACCCCTGGGTGTGCCCGCACGAACGCCAGCGCGAGATGCGTCAACGGGCGTCCCAGGTCCGCGGCCACCTTCGTCAGCTCGGCCACCGCTGCCAGCTTGGCGGCGTTCGCGGGCAGTGCCGGGTCGAACTTGTGCTGCTGCAATACTTTCCTCCCCTCGCTGAGGTCCACATCGGACGCCGAGGTGTACCGGCCGGAGAGCCAGCCACTGGCGAGCGGGCTCCACGTGAGCACCCCCATCCCGTACTTCTGCGCTGTCGGCAGCACCGCGGCTTCGATCGCCCTGCTGAGGATCGAGTACGGCGGCTGCTCGGTGCGGAACCGAACATGTCCCCGTTTCTCGGACACCCACTGTGCTTCCACGATCTGTTCGGCCGGGAAATCGGACGAACCGACCGCACGCACCTTCCCGGAGCGCACGAAATCCGACAGCGCGGACAGCGTCTCATCGATGTCGGTCGTCGGATCGGGGCGATGGACCTGGTAGAGGTCGATGTAGTCGGTGTCCAGTCTGCGCAGGCTGTCCTCGAGCGCCCTGGTCAGCCAGCGGCGCGACGCGCCGCCGGTGTTCGGGTCCTTTCCCATCCGGAAGAACCCCTTGGTGGCGAGGACCACCTCGTCGCGCCGCCCCTTGAGCGCCTTCCCGATGATCCGCTCGTTCTCCCCGTCGGAGTACATGTCCGCGGTGTCAACGAAGTTGATGCCGGCGTCGAGCGCGGCGTGCACCATCCGGACCCCGTCCTCGTGGTCCGGGTTGCCCCACTTCCCCAGCATCATCGCGCCGAACGCGTACTCGCTCACCGAGATACCCGTGCCACCCAGAATTCGCCGTCGCACCTTGTTCCTCCTCGTCGTCGGTCTGGCAAGCTCCACTGTGGGCGCGACGGAAGCGCCGGACCAGGTCACGGTCAACCTAGGTCTGGCAGTACCAGGCAGCGCGCCGGGCGGGCATGGATACTCGGTGCCATGAGTGACGCAGCTGAGTTCGGCGCCTTCCTCAAGGCCCGTCGCGCCGCGCTGGACCCCGTCGACCTCGGCCTGCCTGACGGGGCAGGCAAGCGACGGGTCGCCGGGCTGCGCCGTGAGGAGATCGCGCAGCTCGCGGGGATCAGCGTCGACTACTACACGCGGCTGGAACAGGGCCGTGCCCGCAACGTCTCGGATTCGATCCTCGACGCGCTCACCAGGGTGCTGGGGCTGAAGGACGACGAGGTGACCTATCTCCGCAACCTCGTCGCCCCGAAACGGCGCCGTCCCGTCCGGCAGCGGCCCCAGCACGTGCGGCCCGAACTCCGGCTCATGCTGGACGCCATCCAGACGCCGGCGTTCGTCTTCGGCCGCTACCTCGACGTCCTGGCTTGGAACTCCCTCGGTGGCGCGCTCAGCTTCGACCTGCCCGCCATCCCGCCCGGCGAGCGCAACATCCCCAAGATGTTCTTCCTCGACGAGAGCACCAAGGATCTGCATCCCGAGTGGAACACCGTCGCGGGCGAGATCGTCGCGAACCTGCGCGCGGAGAGCGGGAAGTATCCCGATGATCCCCGGCTCGCCCAGCTCATCGGCGAACTTTCCTTGGGCAGCGAGCACTTTCGCAAGCTGTGGGCGACACACGCAGTGCACGAGAAAGCACGCGGCCGCAAGATCGTCCGCAACGCGATCGTCGGGGAACTCGACCTGTACTACGAGACGCTGCGCCTGCCCGACGATCCCGACCTGGCGCTGGTCGTCTACACAGCGCAGCCCGGTTCGGAGACCGAGCGGGCGCTGGGCTTGCTCGCGAGCTGGATCACCGACTCCACCACGACCCCCGAGGAGGAACGTATTCGCCCCTGACTCAGGCGGTCCATGCGTAGGCTACCTCGCGATGAACGCCGAATGGACCACTCTGCGCGAGCTGCTCCTGCCCGCCGTGTCCGCCTCGGGCGGGCGGCGAGGCCGCGCGGTCGAAGCGGCCCTGCGGGAGGCGATCCGCACCCGCGCGCTGGCGACCGGCACCCGCCTGCCCTCCAGCCGGGATCTCGCCGGGCAGCTCGGACTGGCCCGCGGCACCGTGACCGCGTTGTACGAGCAGCTGATCGCCGAGGGATACCTGATCGGCAAACGCGGTTCCGGCACCCACGTCGCCCCGCTCGGGGACACCGGGACACCGCCGTCGGCGCCTCCGCCGGAACGGGCCCGCTGGGATTTCGACCTCCGACCCGGGTTGCCCGCGCTGTCGGCGTTCCCGCGCGCGGAATGGCTGGCCGCCGAACGTGAGGTGCTGGCCACGGCACCGGATTCCGCACTCGGCTACCCCGATCCGGCGGGACATCCGGCGCTGCGCGCCGAACTCGCCGCCTACCTCGGCCGCGTCCGGGCGCTGCCCACCCGGCCGGACGACCTGGTGATCACCAGCGGGGCCGCCGAAGCACTTTCCCTGTTCGGCGCCGCCTTGCGCGAACAGGGGACGCGCAGGATCGCCGTCGAGGACCCGAGCCATCCCGGGCAGGCGGACCTGTTCCGCCGACAATCCCTTCAGCCGGTGGGCATTCCCGTGGACGACAAGGGAATCAACGTCACCCGTCTGTCTACTTCGGACTGCCGTGCGGTCGTGGTCAGCGCGGCCCACCAGTTCCCGCTCGGCGTCGCCCTGCATCCCGACCGCAGGCGCGAGCTGCTCGGCTGGGCGGCCGAGGTGGACGGCCTGGTCGTGGAAGACGACTACGACGCCGAACACCGGTACGACCGGCCCGCGCTGGGTGCCGTGCGGGCGTTGGATCCGGAACGTGTCTGCTACGTCGGCAGCGTCAGCAAGGTGCTCGCCCCGGCGCTACGCATCGGCTGGCTGATTCCGCCGCCCCGGCTGCGGGAGTCGATCGTCGCCGCCAAGCACATGCACGACCTCGGCTGCGCGCCGTTGCCCCAAGCGGCGCTCGCGCGGCTCATCGGCTCCGGCGGTTACGACCGGCACCTGCGGCGTACCCGGCGGCTCTACCGGCAGCGCCGGGACGCGCTGCTCGGCGCGCTCGCCCAGCGGCGCCCGGAGTGGCGGCCGGTCGGCATCGCGGCGGGTCTGCACGTCGTCGTCCGTCTCCCGGAAGGCACGGACGACACCGCCACGCAGGCCGTGCTCGCCGAGCGCGGTGTCAACGCACCCGCGTTGTCGCAGTTCACGCACAACCCGGCGGGGCCACCATTTCCCGGGCTCGTGCTGGGTTACGCGGCGCTCCCACCGGACCGGCTCCGCGCCGCTGTCGATCGGATCGCGACCGGCTGAACCCTGCCGGACCAGCTCCGCCTGCGCCCAGACACCTGACGAGGCACTTCAGCCGGAAAATGTCGGTGGTCCGGGTCATGATGATGGACGTGCTGCTCACCGACATCGTCACCGCGTCCGCCGAGCTGACGGCGACCAGGTCCAGGAAGGCGAAGATCGCCGTCCTGGCCGCGCTGCTGCGCGCCTCCGGCGAGGACGAGCTGCCCGCGGTGATCGCGTACCTCACCGGCCAGACAGCGCAGGACCGGCTCGGCGCGGGTTGGCGCACGCTGGCCGAGCTCGCCACCCCGCCCGCCGCCGAACCAGCGGTCACGGTCGCCGAGGTGGACGTCGCGCTGGGCGAGGTCGCCGCGGCGTCAGGCGCGGGCTCGGTGAAACGCCGGTCCGACGTTCTGCGTGCGTTGTTCGCGCGGCTGACGAAGGCCGAGCAGGAGTTCCTGTTCCGGCTGGTCACCGGCGAGTTGCGACAGGGTGCGCTGGAGGGGGTGATGGTCGAGGCGATCGCGGTCGCCGCCGATGTCGGCATCGAGCACGTGCGGCGGGCCTTCATGCTTTCCGGGCGGCTGCCGGTCACCGGGCTGGCCGCGCTGACCGGCGGTGAGGCACGGCTGGCGGAGTTCCGGCTCGCACTGGGACGGCCGATCCGGCCGATGCTGGCTTCCCCCGCCGAATCGCTGGACGAGGCCGTCGCCGAGCACACGCACGCGCTCGTCGAGTACAAAATGGACGGTGCACGGATACAGGTGCACCGGATCGGCGACGAGGTCCACGTCTACACGAGAACCTTGCGCGAGATCACCGGCAGCGTCGCGGAACTGGTCGAGCTGGTGCGGGGGCTGCCGTGTGAATCGGTGGTCCTCGACGGCGAAACGCTCGCGCTGACCGACGACGGGCGGCCGCGGCCGTTCCAGGAGACGATGAGCCGATTCGGCAGCACGCGGGAGGAGCAGGTGCGGGCATTGCTGCTGCGGCCGTATTTCTTCGACTGTCTGCATCTCGACGGGGTCGACCTGCTCGACGCACCACTGTCCGAACGCAACACGGCACTGCGGAAGGTGGCCGGGGACCATGTCATCCCCGGCGAACTGGCGCCGGCGGACGCGGCCTCGGTGCTGGAAAGGGCCATGACGGCCGGGCACGAGGGCGTGATGGTGAAGGACCTCGCCTCGCCGTACGCCGCGGGCAGGCGAGGCCGCGCCTGGCTCAAGGTGAAACCGGTGCACACCATCGACCTCGTGGTGCTCGCGGCCGAATGGGGGCACGGCAGGCGGACCGGCACGTTGTCGAACCTGCATCTCGGCGCGCGCGACCCCGACGGCGGTCCGCCGATCATGGTGGGCAAGACGTTCAAGGGCATGACCGACGAGTTGCTGGCCTGGCAGACCGAGAAGTTCCAGGAAATCGAGACCCACCGCGACAACTGGACGGTGTATGTGCGGCCGGAGGTCGTGGTCGAAATCGAACTCGACGGCGCGCAGGTGAGCACCCGGTACCCGGGCGGGCTCGCACTGCGCTTCGCGCGGGTGGTCCGCTATCGGCCGGACAAGGACCCTGGCGAGGCCGACACAATCGACACCGTGCGAGGGCTGTTGCGCGGAGGGCCGGCGGAGGTCACCGACATGTCGTAGAGAGGGAACTGGAGCACTTCGGTCTTCGCCCCCACCCTGGTCAGGCATCGCATCGGCCGCAATGAGGAGCAAGGGAGCTTAATCGAAGGAAGCGGGGCGACGTCGGCTGCGTTCGTGGACGTGGGAGAGATCGCGGTGATGTTCGCGGCGACGGCGGGGTATGTGCGGGAGGTGGTCCACGCGTTCAACACCTCCGGCTTCGCGGCGCTGTCCCCAAAATTGAAGGGCGGCCGACCCCGTAGGTTCGGGTCGGTCGCCCGTGACCAGATCTGCCGCATCGCGGCCTGGAGCCTGACCACCCTCGACGGCAGCGACTACCCCAGCCACGTCGCTCAGGAAGCCGCCATCGCCGGCTACCTGCGCTGGCGCAACCGCCGCTGCCACCCCAAACGCCACTTCGCCGTCAACTCCAAGATCCGCCGACCGGATTACCTACCCAACGTTGCTTGATGCGGCACTAGCCGGCCCAGCGGCCCCTCAGGAAGGCGTTGCTCTCGGTTTACCAGCAGCTCCCGCACACGCTGAACGGGGCGGCGGAAGCCGTTCCCTGCGCGGCGGCGACGCCACCAGCAACTTCCAGGATCACCACCCGGTGATCAAACCGGCCGCCGGATCCGCCAAGCCGGGCCGTAACAGGGAGACTGGCGCCATGACCGCCAACCGCGGACAGACCTGATCCACGTGGGAACTCGTGGGAACTCGTGGGAACAGGCCGCGCGTTCACGCGCAGGAGTGCAGAGCGACGCGCGGTAGTGCTCGCGGTTGACACCGAAAACATGCAGGCGAGAAGGTGTCTCCGGAAAACTCCCAGGTCACAAAGGGACCTTTGCTCGCATTCGTTAGCGCGCTAATCGTTGGTGTGCTCACGGACGATAGCAAAGGTCCCTTGCTCCCTTTTGGACCGCTGCCGCGCCGATCGGGTGAGGCCCACGGGTGTCCGGGCGTACCCCCGGTACGGTCCCAGGAATGCCGGAGTCGAAGATCGCCCGTGGTTGGTTCGCGCTCACCGCGCTGGCCGCGCTGACGGGACTGGTCACCCAGGTCATCGCCACCTCGAACGCCACGGAGGGCCGCTTCGCCACCGCGGCGGGCCGGGTCGCGAACCTGCTGTGCTTCTTCACCATCGACTCGAACGTCCTGGTCACCATCACGACCGCACTGCTCGCGCTCGGCCTCGCCCGCGCCACCGGCCTGTTCCCGGTGTTGTGGCTGTGTGCGCTCGTCGGCATCACCGTGACCGGCGTCGTCTACCAGGTCGCGCTCGCCGGGTTATACGACCTGCACGGGCTCGCGCTGTTCGCGGACACGATGCTGCACAAGGTCTCGCCGATCATGTGCGTGCTCGGCTGGCTGTTGTGCGGGCCGCACGGCCTCATGCGCTGGCGCACGGTCTGGTGGTCGCTGCTCTACCCACTCGCCTGGGTGACCTTCACGCTGATTCGCGGCGCGATCATCGGCTACTACCCATACCCGTTCATCGCCGCGACCAAGCTCGGCTACGGCCGGATCACGCTGAACTGCGCGATCATCGGCTTGTTCTTCATCGCACTCGCGATCGGGGCGCTGTGGCTCGACCGGCTGTTCACTCGCCGCGCCGATTCCAGGGCAGTCGCGGAAACCCCGGCGCAGCCCGAGGCCGCGGATGCGGGTTAGCCGCGGACCCGCCGGAACGCGTTGAGCGGGTCGGCGAGCCCGCCCTGCACCAGGGTCCGGAGCGGCCCACGCCGCCGATCGACCAGCTTCCCCGCCGCGACGCGGTGCATCTGCTGCGTGTGCCACTGGATTTCGAGCAGGCTGTCGGCGAGCCGGATGCCCGTCTTCGGGCACAGCCGCTCGGCCTCGACATCCTCGCCGGCGAGCAGACGTCCCGGGAGGCCGACATCGACGGTCATCGGCCTGCCGAGACCGATGACGTCGAGCGCGCCCGAGCCCAGCGCGTCAGCCATCCCCTCGGCCGTCGCGAAACCGCCAGTCACCATCAACGCGACATCGCTGACTTCGCGCGCCTTGGCCGCGTAGTCCAGGAAGTACGCCTCGCGCCTGCGCGTACTCGCCCGGCCTGCGCCCATCATCGCGGCTTTCTCATACGTGCCACCGGAAATCTCCAGCAGGTCGAGTCCTGCCTCGCCCAGCAGACGAACCACTTCGAGCGATTCGCCCTCGTCGAACCCGCCCCGCTGGAAGTCCGCGCTGTTGAGCTTGACCGACAACGGGACGCCGTCGCCGATCTCCGCCCGGACCCGCTGCACCAACTCCAGCAGAAACCGGCGGCGGCGCGCCGCGTCGCCACCCCATTCGTCGGTCCGCAGGTTCGTCAGCGGCGAAAGGAACTGCGAAATCAGGTAGCCGTGGGCCCCATGGAGCTGGATTCCGCTGAATCCGGCATCGACGAACACCCGTGCCGCGAGCGCGAACCGATCGATGATCGCCTCGATCTCATCGCCGGTCAGCGCGCGCGGCGCCGCGAACGCGGTCCGGATGCCACGGTCGCCGAACGGCACCGCCGAGGGCGCGACCGGTTGCCGGGACAGAAACCGCGGGCTCTGCCTGCCGGGATGGTTGAGCTGGACCCACAACTGCGCGTCGGTCCCCTCGACCGAGCGCGCCCACGGCCGGAAGTCGGCCGGATCGGGCTCCTCGGGCAAGGCGACGTTGCGTGGCTCGCCGAGCGCGGTGGGGTCGACCATGACGTTGCCGGTCACCAGCACTCCGGCACCACCGGCGGCCCACGTCCGGTACAGCTCGGCGAGTTCACGGGTCGGGCGGTTGCGGCGGTCGCCGAGCTGCTCGCTCAGCGCCGACTTCGCGATCCGATGCGGAAGAACAGCGCCACAGCGAAGCTTCAGCGGTTCGGACAGGAGTTCTCGGACGGCCGTCATCACACGCTCCCTGACCCGGTTCTTACTGGCAGTAAGAATACCTTCCGGTAGATACCGTCGGTATGTCAACCTTGGATAGGGTCGCCCCATGACGGCAACGGTGCAGAACGTGGTGACCTCCGGCGTCTTCGAACTCGACGGCGGCAGCTGGGACGTCGACAACAACGTCTGGCTCGTCGGCGACGACTCCGAGGTGATCGTGATCGACGCGGCCCACGACGCCGCGGCCATCGCGGACGCCGTCGGCGGCCGGAAGGTGCTGGCGATCGTCTGCACGCACGCGCACAACGACCATGTCAACGCGGCCCCCGAACTGGCGGCGAAGACGGGAGCACCGATCCTCCTGCACCCCGAGGACCGCGTCGTCTGGAACCTGACCCACCCCGACCGCGCGCCCGATGGCGACCTCGCCGAAGAGCAGACGCTGAGCGTCGCGGGCACGACACTGCGTGTGCTGCACACACCGGGCCACGCGCCGGGCGCGGTCTGCCTCCACGCCGAGGACCTCGGCATCGTCTTCACCGGCGACACGCTGTTCCACGGCGGGCCAGGCGCGACAGGGCGGTCGTACTCGGATTACCCGACGATCGTGCGCTCGATCCGGGACAAGCTGTTCGCCCTGGCGGACGCGACCTCCGTCCGCACCGGCCATGGTGAAAGCACGACGATCGGCGCCGAGAAGGCCCGATCAGCGACATGGCCGACGCCCTGACCTGCGGAAAGAGAGCAAGGGACCTTTGCTATCGCCGGGGCGGAGCAAGGGACCTTTACTACCGTCGCGGGGTAGCGAGGGACCTTTGCTATCGCTGCGCGCCGGGACTCAGCCGCGGCACGACCGGCTCCACCCGAACCCGGTCCTTCGCCTCCGCGGCGAGCGAGCGCGCCCACTCCTGCAGCCCCGCGACGTCGATCCCGTGCGGCGGCTCCGCACGGAACGGTTCGATATTGGCCGCGCCCCGCTCCAGCAGCGCCGCCGCGCCGACGCAGTTGCCGCGCGCGGCGTGCGTCAGGCCGACGGCGAGTTGCGCGAGGCCTCGCCAGAGCTCCCGGGTGGGTCCGTCCGTGGCCTTCCAGGCGTCCTCGAACACCTCGTGCGCGTGGAACGGTTTTCCTTCGTCGAGCAGGCGCTGCGCCTCGATCACGGTCTCGGCGGGGGTCCGGGCGATCCCCTCGGGCTGGCGCTCGACCCCTTCGGCGCCGTAGGGCAATGGCCTGCCGAGGCCGTCGCGCGGGCGGGCGTTGCGGGCGCGGCCTGCATCGTCGCGATCCCGGTTGCTCATGCCCTTAGTGTGGCATGCAGGTATCCTGGCGACTCGTGCGCTTTCTCACTGGGCATCAGCCCGCTCACGACCTGACCTACGACGACGTGTTCCTGCTGCCGAACCGGTCCGCCGTGGAGTCCCGGTTCGACGTCGATCTGTCCACTGTGGACGGCACGGGCGCGACGATCCCCATCGTGGTGGCCAATATGACCGCTGTCGCCGGGCGCCGCATGGCCGAAACCGTCGCCCGCCGCGGCGGGCTCGTGGTGCTGCCGCAGGACGTCGACAGCGCCGCCGTGACCGACATCGTCGCCTGGGTGAAGAGCAGGCACCCGGTGTGGGACACCCCGCTCGTGCTGACCGGTGGTGACGCCGTCGCGGACGCCCTCAACCTGGTCCACAAACGTGCCCACGGCGCCGTGGTCGTCGTGGACGACGACGGCCGCCCTGTCGGCGTCGTCGACGAGGCGTCCTGTGCCGGTGTCGACCGCTTCGCGCGTCTCGCCGACGTCGCGGAGCCCGCGGTCGTCAGCGTCCCGCTGAACACGTCCCCGCGCGAGGTCTTCGAGCGGCTGCACGACCACGGCGGCCGCCTCGCGCTCGGCCTCGACTCCGACGGCAAGCTCGCCGGGGTGCTCACCGAGGTCGGCGCGCTGCGCTCCGAGATCTACACCCCCGCGCTCGACGACGCGGGCAGCCTGCGCGTCGCCGCGGCGATCGGCGTCAACGGCGACGTCGCGGCGAAGGCCGAGGCGGTCCTCGCGGCCGGCGTCGACGTGCTCGTGGTGGACACGGCACACGGCCACCAGGAGAAGATGATCGCCGCGCTCAAGGCCGTCCGCTCGGTCTCGCCGCGGGTTCCGGTCGTGGCCGGGAACGTCGTCACCGCCGAGGGCACCCGTGACCTCATCCAGGCGGGCGCGGACGTCGTGAAGGTCGGCGTCGGCCCCGGCGCGATGTGCACGACGCGGATGATGACCGGCGTGGGCCGCCCGCAGTTCTCCGCCGTCGCCGACTGCGCGGCCGCCGCGCGCGAGCTGGGCAAGCACGTCTGGGCCGACGGCGGTGTCCGCCACCCCCGCGACGTCGCGCTGGCGCTCGCCGCCGGCGCGTCGATGGCGATGGTCGGCTCCTGGTTCGCCGGTACCTACGAATCGCCCGGTGACCTGCGGTTCGACGAGCAGGGCAAGCCGTACAAGGAGTCGTTCGGCATGGCCTCGAAGCGCGCGGTGGGTGCGCGGACACGCACCGACAACGTCTTCGACCGCGCCCGCAAGGCCCTGTTCGAGGAGGGCATCTCGTCCTCGCGCATGGCGCTGGACCCGGCTCGCCCCGGCGTCGAGGACCTGCTCGACTCGATCGGTTCCGGCGTCCGGTCCGCGTGCACCTACGCGGGCGCGCGCACGCTCGAAGAGTTCCACGAGCGCGCGGTGCTCGGCGTCCAGTCGGCCGCCGGTTTCGCCGAGGGCCGCCCGCTGCCCACCGGCTGGTGACGTGCCGTGAAGGCCTCCTTCACAGCGCGCACTGGGTGTTATTTAGTCTGAATCGAAGAATGTTACACCCGGGGTGCACCGCAAAGA
>NZ_JBHYIQ010000048.1:0-26025 GCF_042739895.1 Amycolatopsis sp. NPDC059021 | reverse complement strand
CTCCTTCACAGCGCTCAGGGCTGTGAAGGAGGCCTTCACGGACAGTCGATCAGCCGTGGTCCTCCAGCATCTCGGTGACCAGCGCCGCGATCGGCGAGCGCTCCGAGCGCGTCAGCGTGACGTGCGCGAACAGCGGGTGCCCCTTGAGCTTCTCGATCACCGCGGACACACCGTCATGCCGCCCGACCCGCAGGTTGTCCCGCTGCGCGACGTCGTGTGTGAGCACCACGCGTGACGCCGTGCCCAGCCGCGAGAGCACCGTCAGCAGCACATTGCGTTCGAGGGACTGGGCCTCGTCCACGATGACGAATGCGTCGTGCAGCGAACGGCCGCGGATGTGCGTCAGCGGCAGCACCTCGAGCATGCCGCGGTCGAACACCTCGTCCAGCACGTCCTGGCTGACCAGCGCGCCAAGCGTGTCGAACACCGCCTGCGCCCACGGCTGCATCTTCTCGCTCTCGGAGCCCGGCAGGTAGCCGAGTTCCTGGCCACCGACGGCGTAGACCGGCCGGAACACCACGACCTTGCGGTGCTGGCGGCGCTCCATCACCGCCTCCAGCCCGGCGCACAGCGCCAGCGCCGACTTCCCGGTGCCCGCGCGTCCGCCCAGCGACACGATGCCGACGTCGGAGTCCAGCAGCAGGTCCAGCGCGATCCGCTGCTCGGCGGACCGGCCGTGCAGCCCGAAGGCCTCACGGTCGCCACGCACCAGCCGGATCCGCTTGTCCGCGGTCACCCGCCCCAGCGCACTCGAGTTGCCGCCCAGCAGCCGCAGCCCGGTGTGACAGGGCAGCTCACCCACGTCGTCGATCCCGAATTCCACCGGATCCGCGGAGTTCGCGCTGAACAGCGTGTCGATCAGCTCCTGCGGGACGTCCACGTCCGCCATGCCCGTCCAGCCCGACGGCGTCACCTCCTGCGCGCGGTACTCGTCGGCGTCGAGGCCGACGGCGCCCGCCTTGACCCGCAGCGGGATGTCCTTGGTCACCAGCGTGACCGACTCCCTCTCGACCGCCAGGTTCAGCGCACAGGCGAGGATCCGGTGGTCGTTGGAGTCGGTGCGGAAACCGACCGGCAGCACCGTCGGGTCGGAGTGGTTCAGCTCCACCTGCAGCGTCCCGTCGTGCTCGCCGATCGGGATCGGCGCGTCGAGCCTGCCGTACTGGCGGCGCAGGTCGTCGAGCAGACGCAGCGACTCACGAGCGAACCAGCCGAGCTCGGGGTGATGCCGTTTCGCCTCCAGTTCACTGATGACGACCAGCGGAAGCACGACGGCGTGTTCGGCGAAACGGGTCACCGCCCACGGGTCGGAGAGCAGGACCGACGTGTCGAGCACGAAGGTGGACCGCTGGATTTCGGGCGAGATCGAGGCTTTCTCCGGGCCAGATTCGGCACCGGTCGAAGAACGGCCAGAGGCCTTGCGGGGCAAACGCTGCGCAGTCACGACGGCATCTCCCTCGAGGGCGTGTGCACCCCACGCCCGCACTCGCTGGGCCGGGCACCTCCCTGGCTGAAACCGCTTCCTCCGACGCCGGATGCGTCAGCGGACACGGCCACGAGGGCCGGGTGCCGGCCCCCTCGTGCATCTCGTGGGCGGCTGCGCCGCCCCTTCGATCACCGCCACGACCAGGGCCTCCCGCGAGGACCCGCACGGTACGCGTGCCCTCACCTCCGGAAGGTACCTACGTCCGGAGGATCCTGCAGGCAGCCACACAGGTGATTCGCCAATTCGTCATCTCACCGTCAGTCGTCCGACATGAACCACCCGTAACCGTGACTCTATGTAATCAGGCCTACGAAAAGGATTCCCTCGACAGCATTGCCTCAGCGAACTTGCTGACTCAACGTGCTTATTCGATCGGCTGACAGCTTTTACCACGAAAGATTTTCAAGCGCATTTTGCGAGCGGACAAGAGAACCGGACCGAGTGAAACCGCCTGGTCAAGGCTCACACGATAGGTGCACCGAGCAAACGGATCCAGTGATAAGCGAGTAATTTTCCAACTACGGGGTCACCCCTTTGGAACCCCCAGTTCCCCAATCCCGACAGTTCTATCGAGGAGCAATAAGTGCTGAAGAAAGCTGGATTCGTCGCAGCCACCGCCGCCGGCCTGATGATGCTGGGCGGCACCGCGTTCGCCTCCACGGGCGGCGCCGAGCCGACCGGCGCCCCGGACCCGACGTTCGGTGACGCGTACACCACGTTCATCCAGGGCGGCGGCGCCCTCGGCTACGGCGCGGCCTCGCTGGTGGCGGGCGCCTACACCGGCATCGCCACCACCCCGGCCCTGGTCGCGCACTCTTTCGCGAACCACTGAGCCAAGTAGGTCGAGGGGCCCCGGAGTTCGCTCCGGGGCCCCTCGCGCGTCAGGCGCCGAACCTGCGATGACGCCAGGCGTAGTCGCGCATCGCACGCAAGAAGTCGACGCGGCGGAAGGCCGGCCAATACGCCTCGGTGAACCAGAACTCCGAATGCGCCGACTGCCAGAGCAGGAACCCGGAAAGCCGCTGCTCCCCCGAGGTCCGGATGATGAGATCCGGGTCGGGCTGACCCGAGGTGTACATGTGCTCGGAGATGTGATCGACGTCGAGGATCTTCGCCAGTTCGCGGATCGAGGTGCCCTCATCGGCGTGCTGGAGCAGCAGCTTCTTGACCGCGTCCGCGATCTCCTGGCGGCCGCCGTAGCCGACGGCGATGTTGACCTCCATGCCCTGCCGGTTCTCCGTGCGCGCCGCCGCCGCGGTGAGCCGCTCGGCGACCTCGGCGGGCAGCAGGTCGAGCGCGCCCACGATCCGCAGCCGCCACGGCGTGTCCGGCCCGGCCAGCTCGTCGGTGACGTCGGTGATGATCTTGAGCAGCGGCGTCAGCTCGTCGGGATCCCGGTTGAGGTTGTCGGTGGAGAGCAGCCACATCGTGACCACCTCGACGTTGGCTTCCTGGCACCAGCTCAGGAAGTCCGCGATCTTCTTCGCGCCCGCGCGATGCCCGTCCGCGACGTCGGTGAAGCCCGCTTCCCTGGCCCAGCGGCGATTGCCGTCGAGCATGATGGCGATGTGGCGCGGATGGCGGCCTGCGGCCTGCTGGATCAGGCGCCGCCCGTACGCGCTGTAGACGATTGTGGACAAGAAGGACCGGAGACTCACGTCACGGGAGCGTACGCACCCTCGGAGAGACGTGTGACTCGCCACGGGTACTGGCGAAAAACCTACGGTTACGTAGCCTTGGCATGTGACCCTCGCGACTGAACCCCAGCCGTCCAGCCCGCTGCCCGTGGACTCCCGCCCGCGGCTGCGAGGGCATATCCACTTCTGGTCCTTCTTCGGCGCCGTCGCCGCCGCTGCGACCCTGATCAGCCTGGCCGCGTCCACGGTGTCTCCGGTCGCCGCGCTGGCCACGAGCGTCTACGGCCTGACCGTGCTCGGTGTCTTCGGCGTCAGCGCGCTCTATCACCGTCGTGTGTGGAGCCCGACCGCGTACAAGTGGATGAAACGGGCGGATCACTCGATGATCTTCCTGTTCATCGCGGGCACCTACACGCCGTTCACCCTGCTCGCGATGCCGAAACCGACCGGTTACGTCATCCTGGGCATCGTCTGGGGCGGCGCCATCCTCGGCGTCACGCTCAAGATGCTCTGGCCGACCGCCCCGCGCTGGCTCGGTGTGCCGATCTACATCGCGCTCGGCTACGTCGCGGTCTTCGTCATGCCCGAACTCGCCACCCACGCCGGCGTCGCCGCGCTCGTGCTGCTGTGCGTCGGCGGCCTGTTCTACACCCTCGGCGCCGTCTTCTACGCGACCAAGTGGCCGAACCACTGGCCGGACACCTTCGGGTACCACGAGTACTTCCACGCCTGCACGGTGCTGGCGGCGGTGTCGCACTACATCGCGATCTGGCTGGCGATGTACGCCTAGCTAGCTGAGCTTTGCCCTTGTAGATCTTTCCCTGATCATCACGCCACCAAGCCACTGCCTGATCTTTTTCTCAGGTTCCGAAGGAAGCCTTCGACAGCCTTCCGCGTCCGTTCGTGGCCTGCTGGAGCAGGTGCGTGTAGACGGCAGACCAAAGGGATACCTATTCTACCCGCAGCACCGGCACAAGATCGCGGTTATGGCGCATGAGTCCGAGATCGCCGTCGCCAGGTGGTGCACGTGCTCCCACATCGAAACACCATCCCGGTATCAACTGCGGAACCGGCCGCCCAAAGGTGCTTCGGACGCCATCGAATCCCTAATCCACGATGCACGATTCTGACTGGGGCGCCCGCTTCAGCAAGGTTCTGACGGCAAAGGCTCCGCACTGAGCCAAGACCCGGATGATGTTCGGAGCCCCCAAGGGCGAGAGCGTCGCTCTGCTTGGAGCCGAGGAGGCTAGCATTCGCTACCCTGTCAGACGACCTAGCAACGGCACTCAGCAGTCTACAAGAAGACGGGCCACAAGCCTAGCGCTTTGGGCGACGGACAGCCCGTGCCTCTGTCACTCCACCTTAAATTCACCATGAGAAAAATCAACCCCTCAAGGAATCGAATCAAACAATAGAACTCTTTTTCGACGCCTCAACCTTGACTCCTTATTTCGGTCAAGTCGATACAATGCCACGTTATAAGCCCAAGCGTGCGTTGAAACCTTCTTATCTATGCCAAAATGCCTTCCGGTAGCCACATCAAGCACCCGATGATACTCCTCGTGAAGTCCCCAGGAAAAGCTTGAGAAGTCATCTTCCTCCCATCCATAGAGGTGGGCTAGCTCAAATTTGACCGCATCGACAAAATCCAATTCTGATCGGTCATATTTTCCTATTCTTGAGCCAAACTTCAAAGCCCACTCCTTGATCTTCTCCGGTGCACCTTCCCATTTGCTGCCAGAATCTCGCATTTCCGCATAGTCAACCCATGCCCAGAAACCTTCGGCATCGGCAATATCAGGCGCATCGCGATGATGCTCATCGCATAGTAAGGCGAAATTACGAACGTTCATAGAGCCACCTAGCGACACGGGAACGACATGTGCGCGCTCGGCCGGCCTACGCCAACAAATGAGGCAGCACGGGTCGCCGCTCATTCCAAGGTAATCAGCTATGACTTCCTTCGAAGGAGGCGACTTGCGCTCATCACTAATAAGCTCTCGCGATTGTACCGACAAAGTATCCACATCATACCAGAAACCATCCTCATCTTTTGGGTAAGCAATGTCAAGCCGATCCGGCAGGTCGTTACACTGCTTCTTATCATTTTTTACCTCAAACATCGGTGTGCTAGCACCAGTAAGATACGGAAAGAGATATTCGAGGGTAAAGTACCTCATTATTTCCCATGCGTCACGATCATATCCACCCTCGTCATTCCTGTGCCCCTGAACTCTAAGATAGAGGTATCGCGGGGCGCCAGGCCTAGCACGCTGCGCCCTCTGCACAACTTGGAAGATGCGATGAGCGCAGCGTTCGAAGTTCTCATAGACAGCCATGTCATGATAAATCAGGATTCCGTTTCGACGCTTCTTTTCGCCACTTTTCGCGCCATTTTTTCCGCTTCGTTTCGCCACCTGTACCTCCCTGATTCAAATGGAGTCATTCAAAGTTCCGACTGCCGTCGGAAATGGAGTCTTATTCTTTCGTCTGCATTTTGTTATACTCAAATCCACTTACCCACCCCAGACAACGGTGCGCCACAGATGGATCAAGAGGAGTTCTTAACTATCATGTCTTCTTTTGGTCGAAATATCGCTAAGATTGACTCCCAGCTTCCAGCGGAATGTGCAATTCTACATCAATCCTCTCGATGACCCGCACGAGTCAGGCTAAATGATCGGCAAGGTGCTATTCCTCGATAGCCTAAACGGCGATCCCGTAGTCGTGTTCTTGCACATCGCAGAAATGAGCGGCTAGTGCATATCCCAAACGGCCTTCTCAAAAGCGGAGCCCACATGTCAGGTGTGATGTAGCAACTGGGTCTCGCCGACGTCAGCCGCAGTGACGTTTCCGACAGTGCGCCGCAGGGGCAGGGTTGCCTGCGAAGTCAGGGACGCGGCCGGTGCGATGGCAGCGGCGACGGGCCAGCGACCCGCGTGGGCGCCGACCGGCGCCTCGTCTTGGGCACGCATAAGCCCTCAATTCCTCGCAGATGTGGAGGTGGCCACGGTGCCTGACACTGCCCAGCCTGGCCGACGGGAAAGAGACCACGAGGGCACGGCCCGCCCCCTGTAGCCGGGAGGGCACCAGCCCGACCTCATTGTGAACGCCAAGGTGCCGGTCGGTGCGCTAGTCCCGGCCTGCCCTGTTCAAGCGAATAGCATGGGGGCGGCCAGGAATTGTTCGGGGACGGCGAAAGCGTCGACGAGAGTTCGCGCGTGAGGCCGGAGAGCCGCGCACAGGGAGTTGACGGCGGCGGTCAGGGCCTTGGAGCGGGCGGCGGTGAGGCGGCCGTGTTCGAGGAACCAGGCGCGGTCGGCTTCGAGGGTGGAGAGGGCGTAGAGATCGCAGACCCGCTCAAGCAGCGCACGGGCGTCCGGGTCCGCGCAGCGGGATAGAGCCGAAACGAAAGCCTGCAGGACCAGGTGGTCGACATGGACGCGGCCGGCGCGCAGGACGTGGTCTTGGGCGGAGTTGAAGACCCCGAAAGGATCGGAAACAGCGCGGCGCAGGCGTTGGGCGACACCGGCCAGGACGTGTTCCTCGCGGTCTTCGAACATGCGGAGTTGCCAGTCGCGGTCGAACAAGACCTCTGAATCAGCGGATTCGGTGAGGCGTTCGAGGAACTTCAAAGCGGCCGTGCGTTCCAGGACCGCGTCGACCACTTGCTCGGCGACGAAGCGGGCGGTGGCCAAGGGGCTCAGGTCCGCGAAGAATTCCTTGTAGCTGGTCAGCAGGCCCTTCGCGACGAGTTGCAGCAGCACCGTGTTGTCGCCTTCGAAGGTGGTGAAGACGTCGGTGTCGGCTTTCAGGGCGGGCAGCAGGTTTTCGGCGAGGTAGCCCGCGCCGCCGCAGGCCTCGCGCGCGGCTTGGATGGTGGACGTCGCGTGCCAGGTGGCGACGGCTTTCAGTCCTGCGGCGCGGGATTCGAGTTCGCGTTGTTCCTCGTCGGGGGCGTCGGCGGGGATGTCGTGCAGCTTCGAGACCAGTTCTTCCTGGGCGAAGTGCAGGGCGTACGTCGCCGCGAGAGCGGGGAGCAGTTTCCGCTGGTGGCCCAGATAGTCCAGGATCGCGACCTCTTCGCCGTCCGGTTTGGCGAACTGGCGCCGCGTTTCGCCGTAACGCACGGCCAGGGTCAGCGCGCGTTTCGTCGCGTTGCCCGCGCTGCCCGCGACGCTGACGCGGCCTCGGATCAACGTACCGAGCATGGTGAAGAAGCGCCGTCCGTCGCTCTCGATCGGACTCGAGTACGTCCCATCCGGGGCGACGTCGCCGAAGCGGTTCAGCAGGGCCTCGCGCGGGACGCGGACGTGGTCGAAGCGCAACCGTCCATTGTCGACACCGTTCAGGCCCGCCTTGACCCCACAGTCCTCAATGGACACACCGGGCGCGGGGGCACCGTCGATGCGGATCGGGACTAGGAAGGCGTGGACGCCGCGGGATTCGCCGCCGGTCTCCAGCTGGGCGAACACCACGGCCAGCTCGCCGTCGCGGGCGGCGTTGCCGATGTACTCCTTGGCCGCACTCGTGTCCGGGCTGTGCACGACGAACTCGGCCGACGCGGGATCGTAGGTGGCCGTCGTCCGCAGATGCTGAACATCCGAGCCGTGCCCGTGTTCCGTCATCGCGAAACAGCCGAGCAGGTCGAGATCCTTGATCCGCTGGAGATACCGCGAGTGGTGCCTCGACGTCCCCAGCAGCTGCACGGCGCCACCGAACAGTCCCCATTGGACCCCGGCCTTCACCATCAGCGACAGGTCCCCGAAGCCGAGCATCTCGAACGACGTCACCGAACCACCGACGTCACCCCCGCCGCCGTACGCGGGATCGAAACCCAGGCCGGGCAGGTCCGTGGTGGCGAGCTTCCGCAACTGATCCAGCACTTGCGCGCGGTGTGCCTCGACGTCCAAACCCACCGTCTCACGGAAGGACGCGGCCGTCATCTGCGCGCGGACGTCGCGCCGCAGCGCGGCCCATCGGCCGTCGAGCACGGCGGTCAGCGCGTCCGGGTCCACCTTGGCGGGTACGGCTGGGACGTCCACGATTCCTCCGGTGCGGCAGGCTGGTTACCCTTACTCGCCAGCCTGCCGCACTACTGCGGATCTCGCAGGTCAGAGTCAGACCCGCAGGCGGCTCGCGAAGAACGAGACGATCTCGCGGACGGCGTCGCCGCGCTGCTGTGCCGGTGTCAGCTTGCCGACGCAGTTCGCGGGCGCGTCGTCCTCCCCGCCGATCTTGCCGGGTGACCATTCGGTGTTGAAGAAGTTGTGGTTCGCCCCGGTGAGCGTCACCGCGCCGGCATCGGGGTTCTTTCCCTTGACGTCCTTGACGTATTGCAGGCCTACGACGCCGACAGCGCCGTCGCAGCTGGCGACGACGACTTTGAACGGCACCCGGGTGACCAGCACGTCGCTGGTGTTTTCCTCCGGGTAGTTGAAATAGACCGGCGCGAGCGGGACGACCGCGCGGATCCGGACGCCGGCAGGCCACTCGGGCGTGTGCTTGTCGGAGGCCTGCCACATCACGCCCTTGCCGCCGCGGGAATGGCCCATCGTTCCGACGCGGGTGAGGTCGACGTGTCCGCGGAAGCGCCCGAGGGCACCCACCAGCGGACCCTCACCGCGTGCGAGGTCGCGCCACAGCTCCAGGTGTTTGTTGACCAGATGAGCGCGGGAGTAGTAGCCCTCCTCACCGAGGAGATGCGCGTTGATGGCGTTGGCGCTGATCGAGACAACGATGAAGCCTCGCTCGGCCAGCTTCTCACCGAGGTAGTCGTAGCCACGGAAGCTCGGCAGCGGTCGCTGCCCCGGCGGGCACGGCCAGTCGCCCTGTGGTGTCTTCGCGACGGGGTCCACGCAGCTCCACCAGCTGCCGTGCTCCTGCACGATCAGCGGATGCGGACGTCGGCCGAGGTCGCGCGGGTAGTGCACGACGGCGGCCAGCTCCATCGGCACGGACACGGTCGGATCGCGGAAGGCCTGATCGCCGAGGTTGTACTCGACGACGCCGACGCCCTGGGTGGCTGCCGCCTGCGGTGCCGCGATGGTCACCAGGGCCAGAACCAAGGCGGCGACGGCCGCACGAAAGAACTTCATGGCGGACAGGGTGCCGAAGAAGTGTCAAGGACTCATGAGCGTCGCCGCCGCGCATGAACCACACGGTCGGCTCGCGTACCTGAGCAGTCGGCTGACGTACCCGGAGAGTCGGCTCGCCGGCCGACCGTCGGGGTACGTGAGCCGACCCTCTGGGTACGCGAGTTCGCCGGTGGCGTCAGCCCAGGTCCGGGCCCTTGGCGCGCAGATCGTCCACTTTGGTCATGGCCTCGCGCAGTTCGGCCAGCCAGGTGTCGGCGTGCTGGCCGACGAGGCGGACCGCCCACGCCAGTGCCTCCGAGCGCGAGCGCGCGACGCCGGCGTCGACGAGCGTGTCGAGGACCTGGCGTTCCGGTTGCCGCAGCCGGGTCATCACCGGCGCGGACAACGTCGTGAACAGGACCTTCGTGCCGCCGATCCTGGCGCCCCAGGCGACCTTGCGTTGATAGCGGTGTTCGGCCTGCCGCGCGATTTCGATGCGCTCGTCCCGCGTTTCCTCGCGGAACCGGCTGATCCGGCCCTCCTCCGCGGCCGCGCGGGCCGCGTCGTCGGCGTAGTCACCGGTCAGCGGCGGCAGCTCGCCGACGATGACGATCTCGTCCCGGTCGACGGTGACCTCCGCGTCCCCGGTGAACCAGCCGTCCGGCAAGCGCCCGCCGAACCACGCGGCCGCGTCGTCCGCCGAGGGCACCTCGGTCTGCTGCCAGCCACCGCGGCCCTTCCATCCTCGTCCCATGTGTCCCACCACCCCGAAGCACGTGTTCATGGTCGCCTCCAGCGACGATTACATGATTACATCGCTACCGACGATACGCCGAATACAGGCTTTGACCAGGATGTTCGCTGTCAGCGCACGGTCAGAGCTGAGCGGTGACGGCCTCGGCGGTGGTCACCGGCCGGTCGCAGACGTAGCCCCGGCAGACATAGGCCGCCGCGACGCCGTCGACCAGCGGACGGTCGGCCAGCAGCGGGACGCCGGGAGCGTCGGGCGCGCCGCCGAGCACGATGCCGCCGCCGTGGATCGACCGCGCGGCCGCGTTGACCAGTTCGTCGCGTGCCGAGCCCACCACCGCGACCTGCACCGGGCCCGCTTGGGCCGCTTCGGCGACGGAAAGCCAGTGCCCGGCGAACCGCGGTACGCGCGCGGCCAGCAAGCCAACCCGGCGCAGCGCCTGCTCGGCGGCCTCGCGATACCGGCTCGAAGACTCGACACCGGTGAGTGCCGACGCCGTCAGCAGCGCACCCGCGAGCGCCGAAGCGCCGGACGGGCTGGCGTTGTCGCCGGGGTCGGAAGGACGCTGTACCAACGTTTCCGCGTCGTCGGCTGTGTCGTAGTAGGCGCCGGGAGCGCCCTCGACGGCGAAGTGCGTCAGAGCGAGGTCGAGCAGCCGGGTGGCTTCGGTCAGCCAACGGGGTTCGCCGGTCGCCTGATGCAGCGCGAGCAGACCGTCCGCGACGCACGCGTAGTCCTCCAGCACACCGGCCGCCTCACCGACGACGCCGTCGCGCGAACTCCGGCGCAGCCTGCCGTCGACGACATGGACGTCCAGCAGCAGTTCGGCGGCGCCACGGGCCAGGTCTATCCATTGTGGACGTCCCAACGCGACACCGGCCTCGGCCAGCGCGGTGATGGCCAGGCCGTTCCACGCGGCGATCACCTTGTCGTCCCGGCCCGGCTGCGGACGGATTTCCCGCGCGTCGAGCAAGGCCAGCCGAACCCGTTCGAAGCGGTCCGCGTCCTCCGGGTCACGCAGCAGGCGCAGCGTGGAAGCGCCCTCTTCGAACGTGCCGGATTCCGTGACACCGAACAACTCCGCGGCCCACGAACCCTCGTCGTCACCCAGAACGGAACGCAGCTGCGAAGGTGTCCAGACGTAGGTCAGGCCCTCGACGCCGTCGGTGTCGGCGTCGAGTGACGCGGCGAATCCGCCTTGCTCGGTCAGCAGGTAGCCCTCCAGGAAGGACGCCGTTCCCTCGGCGACACGCCAGGCTGTCGCCGAGCCGGTCCGCCGCGCGAGATGAGCGTAGAAACGCAGCAGCAAGACGTTGTCGTACAACATCTTCTCGAAGTGCGGCACCACCCACGCGCCGTCGACCGAATACCGCGCGAAGCCGCCGGCGAGCTGGTCGTACATGCCGCCGCGCGCCATCGCCTCGGCAGTTGAGTCCACAAGCGACAGTGCGACGTCCGAACCCGTGCGCTCATGGTGCCGGAGCAGGAACTCCAGCACCATGGACGGCGGGAACTTCGGCGCGTCACCGAAGCCGCCGTTCACCGGGTCGGCTTCGCCCTGCAGCTTCTCGACAGCCGCGGCCAGCACCGTCGAGTCCACTTCGGACTCACGCAGCGGGCCGCTCTGCTCGGCCAGTGCTCCGACGATCTGCTGTGCCCCGGAACGCAGCTCGTCGGGCCGGTCCTGCCACGCCTCGGCGACCGCGACCAGGAGCTGACTGAAGGACGGCATCCCGTGCCGCGGTGCCGGCGGATAGTAGGTGCCGCAATGGAACGGTTTTCCCTCCGGGGTGAGGAAACACGTCATCGGCCACCCGCCCTGCCCGGTCATCGCCTGGGTCGCCGCCATGTACACGGCGTCGATGTCGGGACGCTCTTCGCGGTCCACCTTGATGTTGACGAAGTGCGCGTTCATCAACGTCGCGGTCTTCTCGTCTTCGAAGGATTCGTGCGCCATGACGTGACACCAGTGGCAGGCCGCGTACCCGACCGAGAGCAGGATCGGCACGTTCCGGCGCCGCGCCTCGGCCAGCGCCTCCTCGCTCCACGGCCACCACTCCACCGGATTTTCGGCGTGCTGGAGCAGGTACGGGCTGGTCGCGGTCGCGAGTCGGTTCGCCATGCCCTCAGGGTCGCATGCCTGCGCTCAGGACGCGCCACCGGCGAGCTGCCGCGTGGTCACATTGATCCGGTTCCAGGCATTGATCGCCGCGATCGCGACCACCAGCGCCGCGAGGGATTCCTCGTCGAAGTGGTCGGCGGCGTCGTCCCAGACGTCGTCGGGCACCGGGTCCGACCGGTCGGCCAAGCGCGTCGCGGCCTCGGTCAGTGCGAGCGCCGCGCGCTCCTCGTCGGTGTAGTACGGCGCCTCACGCCACGCGGCGACCGACCACAGCCGCTCATCGGTCTCGCCCGCCTTCTTGGCGTCGCGGGCGTGCATGTCGACGCAGAAGCCGCAGCCGTTGATCTGACTCGCCCTCAGCTTCACCAGCTCCAGCGTGCTCTTCGGCAGGTTCGTCCCGGCGAGGTACATCTCCAGCGCCACCATCGCCTTGTAACCGCCGGCAGCCAGCTTCGGCAGGTTCGTCATCCGTGCGCGCATCGTGTGTTCTCCCTGTTCAGAAGGTCTCTTCGACCTCTTCACCCTCTCGCGGGAGCAGCCCCCGAACAACGCGGGAACCCGAGTCGATCGATAACATGGAGGTTATGGAACTGCGGGACATCGAGATCTTCCTGACGCTCGCCGAGGAGCTGCACTTCGGGCGCACGGCCGAGCGTCTGCACGTCTCACAGGCCCGGGTCAGCCAGAGCGTCAAGCAACTCGAACGCCGTATCGGCGCGCCACTGTTCGCGCGCACGAGCCGCCGGGTCGAGCTGACGCCGATCGGGCAGCGGTTGCGTGCCGACCTCGCGCCCGCCTACCAGGGCATTCACGACGGGATCGCCCGCGCGGTGGCCGCCGGACGCGGGATCGGCGGGGTGCTGCGCCTCGGCTTCGAAGCACCCGGCGTCGCCGACCTCGTCGCGGATCTGCTCGACGCCTTCCGTGAACAGCACCCGGACTGCGAGGTACAGATCCGCGAGGTCGACTTCGCTGACCCGTTCGGCATGCTTCGCGCGGGCGAGGTCGATGCACTGATCACGCTGTTCCCGGTGGACGAACCGGATCTCGTCGCCGGGCCGGTCGTGTACAGCGAACCGATGGTGCTCGCCGTCCCGGCCCGGCATCCGTTCGCGCGACGCGAGCACGTCACGCTCGAAGACCTCGCACGGGATCGCGTGCTCCGCGCGGCGAATCCGCCCGCGCCGTACTGGATCAACCCGCCCGAACCGTGGCATACCCCGGGCGGCAAGCACGTCGAACGCGGGGAACCGCTGGAGACGTTCCAGGAACTGCTCGCCGTCATCGCGAACGGCGGCGGGATCTGCCCGCTCGCGGCGCACGCGACGACGTACTTCAGTCACCCGCGGATCGCGTTCGTCCCATTCCGCGGATCCCCCGACGTCGGCTGGGGCGTGATGTGGCGCCGCGCCGGGGAAACCGCACGGGTGAAGTCCTTTGTGGACGTCGCGGTTAGGTTCCCGGCGCGAAGTGGATCACCCAGCTGATCTGGCTCGACGGCACGACGCGCGAGCTGTACCGCAGCGGCGTCGACCAGTTGTACTCCTCCACGGTCACCTGATCACCCGCCACAGCGGCGATGTAGGCGACATGTCCTGGCGGAGCGAGCTTCCCGGGATCCCACTGCGCGATCGCACCGGCCTTCGGCACCCGGTCGACGTCGTAGCCGAGCTTGCGCCCGTTGGCCGCCCACTCCGGGGCGTTGCCCCAGTGCCCGACGATTCCGTTGCGGGACATGGAGTTGTGGAAGTACCCGGTCAGCTGTTCCATCCGCCAGGCCACGAACGACGTGTCCTGCCCGGAGTAGAAGGCCCACCGGTCCACGACGTCGGGCTGATCGCGGTACGGATAGTCGTCGCCGCTCGGCAACGCCGCGGAACCGACGACCTCGCCGCGCGGTTCGGCGGCCTGTGCGGGAGCCGCGACCATGGTCGCGAACAGAAGCGCGAGAGCGGCACTGAGTACGGTTCTCGTCGGTGCCATGTCGGGATTTCACCTTTCCATCGGGGACCGGAGCGTCCATGATCTCCACGTGGGGACCGCCGGAAAACCGGCGCACGGGAAGTCCAGCCGATCGAGCGGAGAATCGGCGACTCGGCGTGACGAGGGGGAACGAGAATGAGCAAATGGCCTAGATTCGCGCCACCGATGCTGGTCGTGCTCGGCGTGCTGGTGGTGGGCGGAATCGTCTTCGCCACCACGCGGGCACCGGCGTCCGACACCGGCGAAGCACGGACAAGCGCGGTGGAAACGGTGTGGAGCGACCGTCAGGCCGAGGTCACGGCCGTGCGTCCCGGTCCGGAGCCGGACGTCGTGATCGCGCGGGTCACCGTGCCCGCCGGAGAGCCGGACTGCGCGCGCTCACCGCACGTCGACAAGGTCACCGAAGAGAACGACACGGTCTCCGCGAACATCGTGTACACCACGCGTTCGACGCTGTCCCGCGAAGCCTGTCCGCGCAAGGAAGAAATCGACGTCCCGCTCACCGCGCGGTCGCCGATCGGGGATCGCGAGATCTCGCTCAACCGCGGCCGGACCTGGCACCGGAAGGGCGCCGAATACGGACACTGTGACGAATACCTGGGTTGTGTCCCACCCGCCGACCACTGCGCCGAGCCGTGGATCAACCAGACGGTGTTCAGCGCCGACGTGCCGGTCAACCGCCTGCACGGCGCCCGCGAGGTGCGCGGCTGCGATCAGAACTGGCTCATCCTCGACCTCAACCGGCACGTCGGCGACTGTCCGCCCGCGGAAGGCGCGCCCGCCTGCCAGAACACGCGCCGCGCCAACCGGGTCTTCTACCACTGGGCGGGCAATGGCTGGAAGAGCTTCGCGGGCGCGAAAGACGGTGGCTGCACCGAGGTCACAGCGGTGGAGCCGGAGTTTCCGCCGGCGTTGTGCGAAAAACTGGCCGCGCCGAACTAGCGGTCGGAGCGGAGCGAGGCCGGGTCGAAGGATTCCCAGTACGCGTCATCGTCTTCGTGCGCGGCGCTCGCAGTGTCCACAGTGGACGCAGTCGCGGGCGGAGCTTCGCCGAGCCGCTGCGCGCGTTGCCGCTGGAACTCTTCGACGGTCATGCCCGGATCGTCGTCCTCCGCCCGCGCGGGCGCGGGCATCCCGGACATCTGCTCGATCATGTACGTCATATCCTCGCCGAGCAGCAACGCGACCTTGTTGTAGCTGTCCTGCGTGGCCTCGCGCATCGCGGCCTGGGTCACCTCGACGATCAGCGAACCGAGCCGGTCGTGGCCCCAGTTCACCGCGTCCGGGGCGAGCCACAGGCGCTGCAGCTTGCCGCGCGCGTCGACGGTGACCTCGATCGTTCCGTCGACGTCGTGCGCGGTGCCGCGTGCCTGTGCCATCAGGGATTCGACCTGCGCGAGCGCGTCCTGCCGGGCGCGGGCCTGGTCGATCAGCTGTCTGGTGGTCGAGGTGACCGGGACTTGCTCCACCGTGCTCATCTCCCGTAGTACCCGGCGGGCGGTTCGGCGTCGACGTCGTCCTCCGGGATCGGCTCGAAGCCCAGCGACTTCAGGTTCTCGTCGTCGGGACCGAGGACCGGCGCCAGCTGGTGGTACATCCGGTCTCCGGCGCGGCGGGTCGCGCGCTGGGCGAGTTCGAAGATCTGCTCGGCCAGCGCGGCCGAGCCGTAGCGCAGCGCGGAGCGGCTCAGCTCGATCCCGGTGAGCAGCCCGCCCGGCGCGACCTCGACCTTGACCGCGCCGTCACCGGACTCGGCGCGGCCGACGACCGGCCCGCTCCTGGCGAAGCGTTCATCGGCCTCGCGGGCCGTGCGTTCCACCTGCTCGGCGACCCGCGCGGACGCGAGGTCGATGTCGAATTCCGCCATATCGCCCAGATTATCCGGTCGGCCGGTAGAAGCCGATGAAGGACTGCCCCGCATTGGTGGTGCGGATCTTGCTGACCTGCACCGGATCGCCCGCCTCGACCATCTGGCCGTCGCCGATCACCATCGCCACGTGCCCGGACCACACGACGAGGTCGCCGGGCAGCAGCTGATCCATCGACGGAACCTCGGCGCCGACGGTCTGCTGGGCCGCGGTACGCGGCAGTTGCAGACCCGCTTCCTTGTACGACGTCATGGTCAGCCCGCTGCAGTCGAGCCCCTGCCCGCGCGCCGTACCGCCCCATACGTACGGGACGCCGAGCTGCGACAACGCGGCCCGCACGGCCTTCGCCGCTGTCTCGTTCGGAGCCTTGACGGTCTTGCCGCCGGGCAGGTTGACGTCGACGCCGGTGCCGGGCTGCGGCGGGATCGCGACCGGCAGGCGCGGCTTGTGCGCACCGCCGCCTCCGCCGCCGCCACCACCGCTGCCGCCCCCGTCGCCGCCACCACCGGAGTACCCGGAGTTGTTGTTGAACTGCGAGCCGACGTGCGTGGTCGAAGCGCTGCTCGCCGAAGTCGACTCGCCGCCGCCGAGCTTGGTGCCGATGTCGGTGAGCTGGTTGATGGTCTGCTCGCTGAACGTGGCGGCCTGGCCGGTCAGCTCGCCGATCTTCGCCTGGAGCTTGGTGAGGATGTCCCGCGAGGCGGCCGCGCGGCTTTCCGGCGGCTGGATGGTGTTCACCGCCGCGAGCGCCTTCATCGAGGCCGAAATCTCCTTGATGATCTGGTCGCGGACCTGGTCGTTCTTGATCTCGCCGACGTGCAGTGCCTCGGCGGCCTCGGCGACGGCCTTCTCGATCTCCGCGCTCTCGTCGAGCACGGACTGGACCTCTTTCTCGAGGCTCTGCGAGGTCGCGGTGGCGCGGTCGGTGGTGTTGCCCGAGCTGGCGTTGACGAGGTTGACCCGCTGCGACCCGGCGTGGTCCTGCGCCTTCGACATCGACGTCTGCAGCGCGACGTGGCCGTCACGGGCGCCGTTGATCGCCACCGGATCGTGCCGCAGCTTCTGCGCGAACTGGTTCGTGGTGTGCAGGCCGTGCTGGACGACCTGGTCGACGTGCCCGGTCACGAGAGGTCCTTGCCCAGCCGGCGCATCGTCTGGCCGTGCTCGTCCTCGACCGCGGCGTAGTTCGCCTGCGTCCGGCGCGAGGCGTCGCCGACCTGCTGCCAGTTGCCGCCGATGCTCTTCATCCGCTCCTGCAGCGCCCGCATCCGGCCGCTGTAGGCACCGGAGAACCCGGATTCGCCGCCCATCTCGGAGAAGCCGTGGCCGCCGAGGGTCACGTGCGGGCCGACGTGCTTGTCGGCCGCGCCCTTGACGTCGTCACCCAGCGGGTCGACCTGGCGTGCGTACCGTTCGTACGCACCCTCCTCGACGTGGAAACCCTTGTGCGTGCCGTCCACTCCGCCCCTCCTGTGGTCCATCCAGGGGTGCGACGCGTACGGCCCTGCCCTGGTTCCCCTCGCCACTGCGGGTCCAGAGTAGACCACCGGGCGTGTCCGGGCGGGCGAAATGCCGGGATCGGCTCAGCCGGCGAGCGCCTGCTGCAGCCAGCCCTGCTGCTGCCAGTTGACGATCTTGCCGCCCGCCAGGACGGTCGGCGTGCCGAAGCCCTTCTTGCCGCCGGGGAAGGACTGTTCCAGGTTCGGGTCCTTCAGAGTCTGCTGGAAGGCGTCGTTGAGCGGCTGGTTGTAGGCCCCGGAGTTGATCGCGTCGGCGAACTTCGGATCGGTGATCCCGAGGTCCTGGCCCAGCTTGATCAGCTGGCCCTTGTCGTACCCGCGGCCGCCCTCTTCCGGCTGGTTCTTGAACAGCGCGTCGTGATAGGCGGTGAACTTGCCGGCGTCGGCCGCGGCGAGCGAGGCGTTCGCGGAGTCGAGCGAGTAGCCCGGCGGGTCCGAGTTCTTGTTGAGCAGCGGCACCATGTGATAGCGGACGAGCAGCTGGCCGGAGTTGACGGCCTGCTCGATCTGCTGGCCGTAGGCCTTCTGGAACTCGCCGCAGATCGGGCAGAGGAAGTCGGCGTAGACGTCGATCGACGCCTTCGCGTCCGGCTTCCCGGTCTGCACCACGACGCCGTCGCGCTTCTCGACGACCCCCGCCACCGGCGGCGTGGCCGGTGCGCTGGACGTGCCGGGATTGATCGCCTGCTTCTCGGTCGTGTTCTTCGACGCGTTGATCCAGATCACGCCGCCGATCACGGCGACGGCGACCACGACTATCGCGACGACCGTGACTATGACCTTCCGCCGGTCACCGGAAGCACCCCGCGCCTGCGCGACCGCGCGCGCGGCCTGTGCCTGCTGACGACGTTTCCGAGCGCCGCGCTCAGCTCCACCCACTGTTGTTCCTACCTCAATTTCCTTCTGGTACCTCGGAGTAGTCGTGCTCCGGTGCGGCCGGGTTCCCGCGACCGCGGCCGAGCCAGCGATCCACCGAGAACCACGTCGACGGCCGGGCCAGCAGCCAGACCGCGAGCAGCAGGAAGCCCGTGTCGCGCAGGATCTCCTGCGGGTACTGCGTCTGCCCCGGCGCCACCTGCCCGCCGCCGCCGAAGCAGCCGCAGTCGATGCTCAGCCCGCGTGCCCACGACTGGGCGATCGCGGCGATCAGCACCAGGAACAGCAGCAGCGACACGCCCGCCACCGGCCGCGTCCACAACCCGGCCAGCAGGAACAGCCCGAGCAGCAGTTCCAGCAGCGGGAGCATCGTCGCGACCGGCCCGACCAGCCCGTGCGGCAGCACGTCGTAGGCCTGAACCGCGATGTAGGTCTGGCCCGGTTCGCTGATCTTCAGCGCACCCGAAACCAGCCACACGGCCGCCAGCCCGAGGCGGGCGAGCGTGCCGACGGTGTCGAGCACGGCTTGGGACGGTCGCAACACGCGCATAGGCTAGCCGCTTGACCTGAGAACAAGGTGAGTCCTCGAAGCCGGCGAACGGAGTGGACGGATGCGGGCACGCGCCATCCTCACCCTCGCGTTTCTGCTGCTGACCTGCGTGAGCTGCGGCTCCAAGCCGGTGGCGCCCGGCGATTCGGTTGTCGCCAAGGCCAGTGCCGGGAATCACCTCACCATCGGGATCCGGTTCGACGCGCCGGGGCTTTCGCTGCGCACGATCGACGGACGTTTCGTCGGCTTCGACGTCGACGTCGCCCGGTTCGTGGCCGGTGAGCTGGGCGTCGAGCCGCACAACATCAGCTGGCACGAGACCACCTCGGCCACCCGGGAGAGTGATCTCGCCAACGGCGTCGTCGATCTCGTCGTGGCGACCTACTCGATCACCGACAAGCGCAAACAGCAGGTGGCCTTCGCCGGGCCGTACTTCGTGACCGGGCAGGATCTGCTCGTGCGGCGTACTTCCCCCGACATCACCGGCCCGGAGACCCTCAACGGGCGCAAGCTGTGCTCGGTCGCCGGGTCCACCCCGGCCCAGCAGGTCCGCGACCGGTACGCCCAGGCCGTGAAGCTCGTCGAATACCCGCGTTACCCGGACTGCGTGACGGCGCTGCTCGCCGGGCAGATCGACGCCATCACCACCGACGCGGTGATCCTCGCCGGATATGTCGGACAGGATCCCGAACTGCTGCGTCTCGTCGGCAAACCGTTCTCGACCGAGAGATACGGCGTCGGGCTGCGCAAGAACGACACCGACGGCAAGGCAGCGGTCGGCAAGGCGATCCAGAAGATGATCTCCGGCGGGGAATGGCGGCGATCGCTGAGTACGAACATCGGGCCGTCCGGCTACCCGATCCCCGCCCCGCCCGAGGTCACCGAGCAGTGATCCCCGCCGAACTGCCGGATCTGCCGGTCCGCTCCGTGCTGCCCACGGTCACCGCCGCACTGGCCGAACACGGCACCGCCGTCCTCGTCGCTCCGCCGGGTACCGGGAAGACCACCCTGGTCCCGCTCGCGCTGGCGTCCGGCTCCGGGCGCGTGATCGTCGCCGAGCCGCGTCGGCTGGCCGCGCGGGCCGCCGCCGCGCGGATGGCGTCGATCCTGGGCGAGCGGGTCGGCGAGACCGTCGGGTATTCGGTCCGCGGGGACCGGAAGGTGTCAGCGCGGACGCGGATCGAAGTGGTGACGTCCGGGCTGCTGGTGCGGCGGGTGCAGGGCGACCCCGAGCTGCCGGGGGTGTCCACGGTCCTGCTCGACGAATGCCACGAACGTCATCTGGACGCGGATCTGCTGCTCGCGCTGCTCCTGGACGTCCGCGCCGGCTTGCGGGAGGATCTGCGGCTGCTCGCGACGTCGGCGACGGTCGCGGCCGGGCGGCTCGCGGCATTGCTGGGCGACGCGCCGGTGCTCACCGCCGAGGCGCGGACGTATCCGGTGACGATGACCTACCGGCCGCCTTCGCGCGGTGAACGTCCGGAGGCGACGGTGGCCAGGACCGTCCACACAGCACTGTCCGAAGGCGACGGTGACGTCTTGGCGTTCCTCCCCGGCGCCGGGGAGATCGCGCGGACCTCCGCCTTGCTCGGCGGACTGTCCGGAGTGGACGTCCTGCCGTTGCACGGACGGCTTTCCATGGCGCACCAAGACGATGCGCTGCGGCCTCGTGAACGACGTCGTGTCGTGCTCGCGACGGCCGTCGCCGAATCGAGCCTGACCGTGCCCGGTGTCCGGGCGGTCGTGGACTCGGGACTGGCGCGCGTGCCGCGCGTGGATCACCGGCGCGGCCTGCCGGGGCTCGCGACGGTCCGGGTTTCGGCGGCCGTCGCCGAGCAGCGGTCCGGACGCGCCGGGCGTGAGGCAGCCGGGCGCGCCTACCGGTGCTGGGCCGAGCACGAGCAGGCCACGCTCCCGGCGTATCCCGAACCCGAAATCCGCACTGCCGACCTCGCGCGATTCGCGCTCGAACTGGCCTGCTGGTCCACTCCGGACGGAAGCGGGCTGGCCTGGTGGGACGAACCCGGCGAGGGCGCCTTGGCGGCAGGACGGGCTTTGCTGGTCGCCCTCGGTGCGACGGACGCGGACGGCACGGCCACTTCGCGTGGACGCCGGATGGCCGAACTGGGCCTGCATCCCCGGCTGGCCCGCGCGTTGCTCGACGGCGCCGCCGCGGTCGGGGCGCGGAACGCGGCGGAGGTCGTCGCACTGCTCGACGTCGGCGGTTCGCTGACCGACGTCGAGGCGGAACTGCGACGGCTGCGTGGCGGTGGCGACGACGCAGCGCGGCGCTGGAAGGCCGAGGTACGGCGGCTTTCCGGTCTGGTGCGCGACGACGGGGCCGGCCGTCGTCCCGACCCGGCGCTGGTGGTGGCGCTGGCGCATCCCGAACGACTGGCGCGACGGCGTTCCGGGACGGCGCCGGTGTATCTGATGGCCGGGGGAACCGCCGCGGAACTCCCGCGTGGCAGCGGCCTCGGCGATGTCGAATGGCTCGCGGTGGCCGAAGCGACCCGGGATCCCGGCCGCGCGCACGGCACGATCCGGCTGGCGGCCGCGGCTGATCTGCCGCTGGCCACGCGCGCGGCACCGAATCTGGTGTCCGAAGTGGACGAAGTCGCCTGGTCCGGTGGCGACGTGGTGACACGCCGCGTCCGGCGGCTCGGCGCCATCACGCTTGCCGAGCGCACACTGTCCAAACCGGACTCATCTGCCGTGCGTGAGGCGCTGCTGACCGGGTTGCGCGAGGAAGGCCTCGGGCTGCTGCGGTGGACGTCGGACGGGCTCCGGCTGCGTGCGCGGATGGCGTTCCTGCACCGGGCCATCGGCGCACCGTGGCCCGAGGTGGACGACACCGCTTTGGTGTCCACTGTGGATTCTTGGCTGGACCTTTCACGGGCGCGACGGCGCGCCGACCTCGCGACGATCGACGCGGGGGCGGCGTTGCGCGGGCTCCTGCCGTGGCCGGAGGCGTCCCGGCTGGACGAGCTGGCGCCGGACCGGCTCGAAGTGCCGTCGGGCTCGCACATCCGTGTCGACTACGACGGTGATCAGCCGGTGCTGGCGGTGAAGCTGCAGGAAACGTTCGGCTGGACGGAGACGCCGAAGGTCGCGGACGGGCGGGTTCCGGTGCTGCTGCACCTGCTCTCCCCCGCCGGGCGCCCGGCCGCTGTCACCGCTGACCTGGCGTCGTTCTGGCGCACCGGATACGCCGCGGTGCGCGCGGATCTGCGCGGCCGCTACCCCAAACATCCGTGGCCAGAGGACCCGACGACGGCGGCCCCCACCCGGCACACGACGCGTCGACGTTAGCGCAGCTCGTACTGTGGCGTCGCGGGCAGGCGGGCGGCGAGGTCCGTGTCGTGGTCCTCGTGCAGCCCCAGTTCGACCGCCTGGCGGATCTGCTCGCGGTTCTCCCGCACGACGTGGGCGAAGAAGTCGTCGATCCGCGGGTCGACGAGAACTTCGAGGACGACCCGCATCGCAGTGTCCACAACGGACGCGACGACCTCGTCGTGGAAAGGCAATCTGGACAGCCGCCCGGCCTGGGGGTCGTTCTTCAGCTTCTCCGCGATGATCTCGCGCAGCATTTCACGGTGGTCGCCGAGCGAACGCGCCAGATTCTGCGGATAGTTGCCGGTCTCGACGACCTTGACCACTTCGTCCATGACGGCGAGCGTGACGGGTTTCTTGATCGCCAGCACGATCGGCCGGGACATCCGCTCGACCAGCCGCTGGGTGAACAGTTCCCCGAACGCGCGGTCGGCGGTGCGGGCGAGGCGGACCAGCACGACCACGATGCGCAGGAGCCGGAATCCGCGCAGCGCCGGATGCGCGATCGGGATCATGCCGAGGAGCTCGTACCAGTTGCGCAGCGGGAAACGCTTCTCCCAGCCGTTCTTGCGCCACCGCCACAGGAATTCGAGCGCGAAGACCCCGCAGACCGACGTGTCCAAGACGAAGATCACGTGCGCGGTCGCCTCGGAATGCGGGAAGAAGGTGACGTAGGCGAGCAGACCGACGGAGAACACCGCCAGGACGAGCATGACGACGTCGAGCGGGCTCACCCGCCGGGCACCGGTGATCATGGGCCGATTGTGCCTTCCCCTACGGGTGCCCGCCGCCTGCCCCTGCCGAAAGTCGGGGGTGGGCGCCGACCGTCGGCCGATGTCCCGGTGGGTCACGCTCTCGCAGACTTCCCGGGCAGGCAAAGAAACCGGGAGGTCTCATGATCACGCTTCGCGGATTGACGAAGCGCTACGGGGAGAAGACGGTCGTCGACGATCTGACGTTCTCCGTCCCGCAGGGCAGGGTGACCGGCTTCCTCGGCCCGAACGGCGCGGGGAAGTCGACCACGATGCGGATGACGCTCGGGCTCGACGCGCCCCACGCGGGCGAGGTGCTCATCGACGGCAAACGCTACGCCGAGCTGCGGCATCCGCTGCGCGAGGTCGGCGCGCTGCTGGAGGCGAAGGCGCTCCATCCGGGACGCAGCGCGGGCAAACATCTGCTGGCGATGGCTCGCAGCAACGGCATTCCGGCGCGGCGCGTCGAAGAGGTGCTGGCGACGGTCGGGCTCACCGACGTCGCGGGCAAGCGCGCCGGGCAGTTCTCGCTCGGGATGGGGCAGCGGCTCGGGATCGCCGGCGCGTTGCTGGGTGATCCCGGCGTGCTGATGTTCGACGAACCGGTCAACGGCCTCGACCCCGACGGCGTGCGCTGGGTTCGGCAGCTGATGCGCTCGCTCGCCGAGGAAGGCCGCACGGTGTTCGTGTCGAGCCACCTGATGAGCGAAATGCAGCTGACCGCCGACCGGCTCGTGGTCATCGGCAAGGGAAAGCTTCTCGCGGACGCGACGATCGACGAGTTCATCGCGGCGAACTCGCGGAGCACGGTCGCGGTGCGCGTGCCGGTGCCCGCCGAGTTGCGGAAACTCGACGAGCGGCTGCGCGCGGAAGGCGTGACGACCCAGGTGACCAGCGCGGCGGAACTGTTCGCCCACGACGTCACCGTGGGGACGGTCGGCGATCTCGCGCATGAGCTGGGCGTCCGGCTGCACGGGCTGGCCGAGCGGACGGCGTCGCTGGAACAGGCGTACATGGAACTGACCGCGTCGTCGGTCGAGTACGGCACGGGGGTGGCGGCATGAAACGGCTGTTCGTACTGGTTTCCGTTGTGCTGGCGGGTTTGCTGGGGGTGTCCGCCAGCGCGTCCGCGATGCCGGCGCTGTCCCTGCCCGAACCCGGCGGGCCCTACTCGATCGGGCGGCAGGTGTTACACCTCACCGGGCGGGCCGACCCGTGGCAGCCCGCGCAACGCCGCGAGCTGATGCTGTCGATGTGGTACCCGGCGGCACCGGCCGGGAAGCCCGCGACCTGGGTGACGCCGGCCGAGTCCGCCGCGTCGATCGCCGGGCGGCACCTCGACCTGCCGCCGGACACGATGTCGCGAGTTCGGGTCCACGCAAGGGAAAACGCGCCGGTGCTACCGTCGCGCGGGCGTCCGCTGGTGCTGCTCTCGCCGGGCGCGGGCAACAGCCGGTCGACACTGACGGCGCTGGCGGAACGGCTCGCGTCGCAGGGGTTCGTCGTCGCGGGCATCGACCACGCCTACGAGGCTTGGAACGTCGAGTTCCCCGGCGGGCGGCTGCTCAGCTGTGTCGCATGTGGACAGCCGGGCGACCCGTGGCCGCGGGCGATCGCGAACCGGGTGCTGGACGTGTCCTTCGTGCTCGACACGCTGCTGCGTGACCGGCGCTGGCCGATCGACCCGGCCCGGATCGGGATGGCGGGACACTCGGCGGGCGGCTCCGCGGCGGCCGCGGCGATGACGTCCGACCGGCGGATCCGGGCGGGCGTGGACATCGACGGCCCGTTCTTCGGCACGGTGTCGCTCGACCGGCCGTTCGCGGTGCTGGAAAGCCCGCTGGGCAAGAAGTCGTTCGAGGCGAGCTGGACGGAGAACTGGCCTCGGCTGACGGGCTGGAAACAGCGGCTGCTGCTGGAGGACAGCGGCCATTCGACGGCGACCGACGAGGCCGTCCTCATCGATCAGCTCGGCCTGCGGGGCAGCCTGCCGCCGGAGCAGGTGCGGAACCAGTACGGCTCGATCGACTCGTCGACGGGTCTCGACTTCTACCGGGACTACCTGGCGAACTTCTTCGGCGGCTTCTTGAAGGGAGCACGATGACCACGACACAGGTGCACGCCGGCGGCGGCTTCTCCGGCGCGGTGGCCTCGGAATGGACGAAACTCTGGTCGGTGCGCGCGACCTGGTGGTGCCTGTCGAGCGGGGTCGTGCTGATCCTCGGCTTCTCGGTGATCCTCGGCGTCACGCAGCGGATATCCGACGACCGCCCGGTCGGGGCCCACGGCGTCGCGGCCACCGGCGCGTTCTACCTGGCGCAGTTCGCCGTGGTCGCGCTGGCGACGCTGTTCATCACCAGCGAATACGCGAGCGGCGGCATCCGCTCGACGCTGCAGTGGGTCCCGGTGCGCTCGCGGGTGCTCGCCGCGAAGTCCGCGGTACTGGCGCCGGTGCTGTTCGGCTACGGCGTGGTGCTGGCCCTCGCGGCGATGGCACTGGCCTCGGTGGTGATGGGCCCGCACGGCCTGCCGACCTCACTCGGCGCGGGCATGACGACGGTGCTGGGCATGGGCGCGTACTTCGCCCTGCTCGGGCTGCTATGCCTCGGCATCGGGACTGCGCTGCGGAGCGCGGCGGGCGCGATGGTGACGGTGTTCGTGCTGCTGCTGATGCTGCCGCTGGTCCTGGCCGGCTTCGCAGGCCCCGACGTGCCGAACTACTTCCCCGGGATCGCCGGCCTCAACGGGATGATCGAAACCGGCGCGCGGAACCCGGTGTTCGACGGGGTCGCGCCGTACGCGTCCTGGGTCGGGACGGCGATCTGCGCGGGCTGGGCCGCGGCGGCGCTGGTGATCGGCGGGGTGGTGTTCAAGCGCCGCGACGCCTGAGGGCGCGGGGTGCGGAGCGGGCCGTCCTGCGGGCAGAAGTGGAGCAGGGGACCTTTACTAACGTTGGTTAGCACGCTAATCATTGGCAGGCTCACTGACGATAGCAAAGGTCCCTTGCTCTCTTTCCGCAGGTCAGAATGGTCCGTGGGGGCCTCCTTGAGGGACTCTAGCTCCCTCAAGG
>NZ_JBHYIQ010000047.1:65699-73833 GCF_042739895.1 Amycolatopsis sp. NPDC059021 | reverse complement strand
TACCTCGATCGTGCCCACGGGTTGAATCCCGGCCGTAACATCGACGGTACCGAACTCCCCGCGGTGGCGCCAGCAACCGGCGCCGCCGCACTCGATGGCGAGATCGGCCCGCACCACAGCGAGAAGATTCTCCGGTTCCTGAAGAAGGTCCCGAGCTTTGTGTCTGATGAGGACAGAAGCAAGGCCGAGAAGATTCTGGTGGAGCTGGCCCGTCACGCGACACCTCAGGAGGTGGTGAAGGCCGCTGATGAGTTGCTGGCGCGGATGGACCAGGACGGGAAGCCACCGAAGGACCCGGATCCGCCGGAGCGGAAGCCGGAGTTGCGGGTGTGGCAGCGGAAAGACGGGTGGTTCGACATCGACGGACAGCTCGACCCCATCACCGGAACCCGGCTGAGCACGATTCTCGATCCGTTGGCCACGCCTCGGCCCGCAGGGGAGGACAAGTGGCCGGACCTGCGGTCCACGTCCCAGCGGTATGGGGAAGCCTTCGGTGAAGCCATTGCGATGCTCGCCAACGTCCCGGATGTGCCCGGCGGCGACCGCGCCCAACTCCTGGTGACAGTGACCCTGGAAGACCTGAAGTCCAAGCTGGGCACCGCCTGCCTGGACATGGTCAGCACCATCACCGCCACCGAAGCTCGTATGCTCGCCTGTGATTCCCAGATCATCCCCGCAGTACTCGGCACCAAGGGCGAACCACTCGACCTCGGCAGAGCCAAGAGACTCGTCACTCCCGCGCTACGCAAAGCGTTGACCATCCGGGACGGCGGCTGCGCATTCCCGGGCTGTCATCGCAAACCCCGGCATTGCGACGCCCACCACATTATTACCTGGACAAATGGCGGACTCACCGTTCTCCGGAATCTCGTCCTGCTCTGCGGAGCGCATCACCGAATGCTACACAAAGCCGACTGGACGGTCCGCATCGCCGAAGACGGACTCCCGGAGTTCATTCCGCCAGATTACGTAGACCCGTTACGCACGCCAAGACGCAATATTCTGCACCGCTTCGTCCCCTGAGCCGAACGCGAGCAAGCCATTCACGTCAAACGGCGTGACTCACGATGCATTCCCGGATCAGGCCCGCGGTCGTCCGTGGGTGTCGCGGGTGGGGATTCGCGTTCGCGGAGTTTGGTCAGGACGGTAGCGTGGTCGACTTGTCGTTCGAGGATGTTGCTGACCGTCCGCCGTTCGATGCCGAACCGGGTACCCAGCTCGTACACGGTTGCTCCGGCTTGCTACCCAGCGATGAGTTCTTGGACCTGGTCGGCTTCGAGCCGGCGCACCCCACCATGGTTTGGAGCGCTCGATGGGCAGTGGAGCCGGTTCGCTGGGGTCAGATAGCTTCCGGATCAGTATTTTCAAGGCTTCTATCTGAGGTTTTGTGTTGTAGTAAGTTCCCCTGGTTGCTCATCGTCGAACCCCGACAACCCGAGCCGCTGATCGATCTGCGGTTCTTCCGCAGCCCACCGTTCTCCGGCGCGAACACGATCTCGATCGTGATGGCTGCCGGTCTCGGCGGTTTCCTGTCCCTCAACACCCTCTACCTGCAAGACATCCATCGTGACGGACACCGGCGCCGGCTTCACCGACTCGAGCCGTATCGCCTGGGCACTCATCGGCCGGTTGCGGCGTCCTCGTGCTCGCGCTCGGCGTCCTCTCCACGAGTCGTTGGGCCACGGCCTCGGCCGCGCGCAACGGCCGGCCGTCCGTTCGAACTCCGGCGCGCGTAGGCGATGGGGACACCCGGGACCTGCTCGATGAAGGTCCGCTTCGCGCAGTCACGTCCTCAGACCATGATCGTCGCACCACCAGCATGATCGACTACGTCGGTGGCGGGGGCGAAGGTGTCGCGGTAGCGGTGGGGGTTCACTCCGGTCGCCGAACGGAACTACTTGCGGAAGTTGGCGGGGTAGCTCCCCGAGCACAGGCCGGCGATGGTGGCGCCGTTGGCATGCGCGCACCTCAGCGCGTCCGTGAGCGCGTCCGATGGCAGATCATCAGGCCTGGACAGGCACATGGATGAACGAATACGGCTCCCGCCTGCACATCACCGGCACCAGCGACGGCCGTGTCGAAGGAACGTTCACGACTGCGCTCGGTGACAGCTCGTTTGCCGGAGCGACGGTGCCCATCGCCTCGTTCACCGGGTTGCTCCGCGAGGACACGCTGCACATGGCCTGGCACGTGGTTTCCGACAGGGCGGTCAAACGACCGCGGCCGGACGCGGAACCCGCCGAAATCGAACTGCCCTGGGCGCACGCGGTGCTGTCCAACACCGACACGTTCCACCGCCACGCGTGATCCGTGCCGTCGTCAGGCGTCGAAGCTCTGACGGGACGCCTCGATGTCGCCGAGGTAGCGGTGGGTCCACGCGCACATCCCGTCGATCGTCGCGCGGAGACCCTGACCCGGCTCGGTGAGCGTGTACTCGACGCGGGGCGGCACGGTGGGATACACCGTGCGTTCGACCAGGCCGTTGCGCTCCAGCATGCGCAGGTTCTGGGTGAGCATCTTGTGGCTGATGCCCTCGACCCCGTCCCTCAGTTCGCTGAAGCGCAGCGTGCCGTCGCCCAGGCACTCGATGATCAGCAACGCCCACTTGTTGGCGATGTCCGAGAAGATCTCGCGCGCCAGCGAGTCCGCGCGTGTCACGTCCGCGTCCTCGGGCGAGCCTGTGAACTGCTGGGTCCCCATGTGGTTCCTCAGTTACCGAAAAGTGCGTTCTTCTCTGTCGGCGCACACTCTCCTACGGTTCCTGGGTAACCGCAAGTGACTACGAAAGGCAGGCGACCATGCCCGTCACCCTGATGAACCCCGCCGGCTTGCCGGAGATCGACGTCTACCGGCAGGTGGCGATCGCGACCGGGTCGAAGCAGATCTTCGTCGCGGGCCAGGTCTCGTGGGACGCCGACGGCGTCACGGTCGGCGAGGGCGACCTCACCGCTCAGGTCGAGCAGTGCTACCTCAACGTCGGCACCGCACTCGCCGCGGCCGGAGCCTCCTTCGACGACGTGACGAGGCTGACCGTCTACGTCGCCGGGTGGACACCCGAAAAGATGCCGTTGTTCCTGGAGGGCGTGGCCAGGGCGTCCGCGAAGCTCGGGGTCACCCCGCTGCCGCCGGCGACGCTGCTGGGTGTCGCGGCGCTGGCCATCGCCGGTCATCTCGTCGAGGTCGAGGCCACCGCGGTCCTCGACTGAACCGGCTGACGCCGCCGGAAAGAACAAGACTGCACCTCTCCGGATTTCCGCTCTACCGTCGCCCGCACCGGCAACCACGGGAGACGGGACGGACAAGCGATGTCGCAGTTGTGGCACCAGGGCGCGGGGGAACTGGCCGGGCGGATACGGACAGGCGAGGTGTCGGCACACGAGGTGGTGACCGCGCACCTCGAACGCATCGAGGCGGTGAACCCGCGGCTCAACGCGATCACGGACGTACTGGCCGAGCAAGCCCTGGAGGCCGCGAAAGTCGTTGACAGGGAAAGGAAAACCGGCCCGTTATGCGGCGTGCCCATGACGGTGAAGGAGAACATCGACATCGCGGGCTCGGCCACGACACACGGCGTCGTCGCGATGCGGGAGGCGATCGCCCGGGAGGACGCGCCGCACATAGGCGAGTTGCGCGCGGCGGGGGCGATTCCGCTCGGCCGCACGAACATGCCCGAGTTCGGGATGCGCTGGCACACCGACAACGCGCTGCGCGGCGCCACCCGCAATCCGTGGTCGGCCGGTCACACTCCGGGCGCGTCCAGCGGCGGCGACGCGGTCGCGGTGGCCACCGGCATGGTGCCACTCGGCATGGGCAACGACGGCGCGGGCTCGCTGCGCTGGCCCGCCCAGTGTTGCGGGGTCGCGGCGTTGAAACCGTCACTGGGACGCGTGGGGATGGCGATGCGGGCGCCGGTTCCCTTCGCGTTCCAGCTCCTCGCCGTGCACGGGCCGATCGCCCGCGAGGTGCGGAACCTGCGGCTGGCATTCGCCCATCTGTGTGGCCCTGGCGCGGACCCGTGGTACGCGCCGGTTCCGCTCGACGGTCCGCCGCTGCCCAAGCATGTCGCGCTCGTAACCGGCGACAACGTGGCCGCGCCAATCGCCGAGGCGCTATGGGCAGCGGCCGCAGCGCTGACCGACGCGGGTTACGCCGTCGAAGAGGCCGAGCCGCCGCACTTGGCGAGGGCGAGCGAGATCTTCATCCAGATCATGCTGAACCACGGTCGTGTCCACGAAGGACAGACGCCGGTCGAGAGCATCGCGTCCGCGGACTTCGTGCGGTTCTGGGCTGCCTTCGAACCGGTTTGGCGGCACGCCGCGGGCACCGCCGCGGCCGATCCGATGGCCGAACGCGCCACGATCGCCCGAGCCTGGCACGACTGGATGTGCCGGACACCGCTGGTGCTCGCGCCGATCCGCACCGCACCGGCGTTCCGGGTCGGCGAGGACCTCGACCCGGCATGGCTCGCGGACTGGCCGGAGAGCATGCGCGCGGTGGTGGCGGTCAACCTGCTGGGCCTGCCCGCCGTCGCGGTCCCCGTCGACGCCACGGACGGCCTGCCGCAGGCGGTGCAGGTCATCGGGCCGCGATTCCGCGAGGATCTGTGCCTGGACGCGGCGGCCGCGATCGAGGCGCGAGCCGGACGCCGGACGCCGATCGATCCCCGCTGACCGCTACAGCGGGTCCAAACGGGACAGTCGCCATCGGCCGTCGACCCGCTTCGCGGTGACACTCAGCTGCGCTACCGAAGTCTGCGGCGCGCCACCGTTCGGCACCAGGGTCTGCTGGTCCAGGAACAGCAGTACCGACGCGTCATCGCCGCGCAGCTCACGGACGCCGAGGGACCGCACTGTCGTGGTACGCACCAGTTTCTGCTCTTCCGCCCGCTTGCGCGCGGAGGCGAACTGGTCCCGGTACTGGGAAACCGCGTCCCCGACGAGCACGTCGGCCGCCGCGCGCTCGGTGCGGGCGAGGTTGCCGTAGTCGTAGGAGAACACCGCCTTGACCGCGGCGCCGACCTGATCGGACACCTCGGCCGTCGCGGACTGGTCCACCAGCGCCGCGTTGTCCCCGGAGTCCAAAATGGACGCCTCGACGCCGAACCACACCGCGCAGCCCAAGGCCACCACCACGATGGCCGCCAGCACCTGCGACAGGCGGCTCATGATCCGGCCGCCTGCACGCCGCCGACCTTCCACGCATCGCCGTCGCGCGCGAAGTCGACGGTCAGCCGGTTCAGCTTCGGCGCCGGGGCGCCGTCGGCGGTGCTGACGCGGACGTTCAGCACCGCCATGAGGCGCGCGGTCCCGGCGCCGACGTCGAGCTGGGTCACTGCGGCCTGGACGAGCGACGCGGTGGACACGGTCTTGGTGGTGGTCGCGCGGTCGATCTGGAGCTTCCGGTCCCCGGAGAGGTCCTTGCCGTACTGGCCGGTGGTGGCGGCGATCCAGCGGTCCACGTCCTGCGCGGCGGTGCGGTAGTTCATCGTGTTCAAGGCGACCAGCTCGGTGTTCGCCGCCGCCAGGACCGCGTCGCGTTCGCGGCCGCGGGCCTGCGCGTCGTCGTGCGCGGACCGCCACCACGAGAAGCCGGTCCACGCCGCGGCGAGCACCGCCAGCACGGCCGCGACCGCGAGGACGCGCGGGAGACGGGCCATCACGAGCCGCCCAGCAGGGCGCCGAGCCCGCCCTTGGGCTGCCCGGTCAGCATGTTCAGCAGGCCGGGCAGCTGGTTCTGCCCCGCGGGCTGTTCCTGCTGTTTCGGCGCCGCCGGGATCGCCGGGGGTTTGCCCGCGTACGGCGCGTTCTGCGAGCCCCGCACCCCGGTGGGGCTGCCCGGCGGCTCGGCGCAGTAGGCCTTCGTGTTCACCGGGATTTCCCGGGTGTCGTTGGCGGGCCGCTGCTGGGTGCCCTCGTACCCCTTGGTGCAGGACGCCGGGTCGAAGAAGTTCAGGACGAACCCGAGGTGCCCGGTGCCGTCCGGCGAGGTCGTCGGCGAGAACGCCGAGATGATCGGGTAGGCCACGAGCAGTTCCTCGACGGCGTCGGTGCGCGCCGAGGTGATCTGCGCGGTGGTCAGCGTGTTCGCGAACAACACCCCGAGGTCGGTGCCGGACTTCGCGAGCACGTCGCTGATCTGGCGGCCGAGCTGCGGGGCCTCGTCGATCACCTTCCGCAGGTCCGGGTCCGACTTCTTCAGCTGCCCGGCGATCGTGCGCAGCCCGCTGGAGAACTCGGTGATGTTCGCGGCCTGGCGTTGCTGGGTGTCGAGCACGGTCCGCGAATTCGCCAGCAGGCCCTGGGTCTGCGGCAGGTACTGCATGGCCGCGGTGGTCAGCGATCCGGAGCTGTCGAGCAGCCGTTGCAGATCCGGGCCGGCGCCGGCGAACGCGGTGTAGGTCTCGTCGACCACGGTGCGCAGCGAGTCCGGGTGCACTCCGGCGACCAGCTTGTCCAAATTGGACAGCACGGTGTCCGGGGCGAGCGGGATCGAGGTGCGGCCCTGGTCGATCACCGCGCCGTCGGCCAGATACGGGCCGGTGTCGTGCTGGGGCAGCAGATCGACGAACTGCTCCCCCACCGCCGACCGGTTCGACACCTGCGCGCGGGTGTCGGCGGGGATCTTCGGCCCGCCCTTGTCGATGTCCAGGCTGACGTCGACACCGTGATCGGTGAGCTTCATCGCCGTCACGCGCCCGACCGTCACACCGCGGTAGGCGACCTCGGCGTTGACGAAGATCCCGCCCGAGTCGGCGAGTTTCGCGGTGACGACGTAGCCCCGGGTGCCGAACAGCCGGTCCAGCCCCGCGTACTTCCCGCCCGCGTAGACCACCGAAACGACGGCGATGATCATGAACGCGAGCAGCCGAATCCGCGTAGCCTTGGTCATCGGCCACCTCCGAACAGCGAACCGAGCACGCCGCCGATACCGCCGAGCGGATTACCGGAGTCCCCGCCGGACGTCGTGCCCGGGGACGCCGGCGGGTTGATCGGCGGCAGGGGCAGCGGGGGCGGCGGGGAGCCGTTGTTGAACGGGATCGCGCCCGGCGCCCCGGTGCCCTGCGAACCCGGTATCGGCAGGAACGGCTGCGAGGAGCTGGAAATGTTGTGCAGCAACGTGTCCAGGTCGAGGTCGACGGTCGCTTCGACGTTCGCGTAGTCGCCCTTGATCACGTTGCCCGCGTAGTCCGGGAACGGGTAGGTGAGCAGGATCTGCAACGCCTTGGGCAGGTTCTGCCCGGCCTCGCCCAGTTTCAGCAGGATCGGCTGCAGGGACTTGAGATTCGCGACGAGCTGGTCGCGGCTCTTCGTCACGGTGTCGACGGCGACACCGGACAGCTTGTTCAGCGACTGGAGCATCCCGACGAGCTGGTCACGCTGGTCGGTGACGATCTTCAGGCCCGGCGCCAGATTGTCGAGCGCGTTGCCCAGGTTCTGTGTCTGCCCGGTCAAGGTGCGCGACAGCTTGTCGAGCCCGTCGATGGCCCGCAGGATCTCGCCCTTGTGCCCGTCGAGCTGCGTGGCCAGTTCGTCCACATGCGACAGCAGCGCGCGGATCTCCGGTTCGTTGCCGGACAACGCGTCGTTCAGTTCGTGGCTGATCTTCTGCAGCTGTTCGACGCCGCCGCCGTTGAGCAGCAACGACAACGCGCCGAGCACCTCTTCGACCTCGGGGTTGCGGTTGGTCCGCGCGAGCGGGATCTGCGCGCCGTCACCGAGTTTCCCCTCGGCCTTCTCCGCCGTGGGCGCGCGCAGGTCGACGAACTTCTCGCCGAGCAGGCTCGACTGCCGCAGCTCGGCGTGCGCGTTGGCGGGCAGGGAGATGTCGCCGTTGACCGTCATGGCCACCACCGCGGTGCGGGTGTCCGGGGTGAGGGTCACCTTCTCGACTCGGCCGACCGCGACGTCGTTGACCTTGACGCTCGCCTGCGGCACCAGATCCAGCACGTCGGTGAACTGCGCGGTGATCCGGTACGGATGGTCGCCGATGTCGGCGCCGCCGGGCAGGGGCGTGCTGTAGAGGCCGTTGAACCCGCCGTCGCTGCAGCCCGCCAGCACCAGCACCCCGGCCAGCACCCCCGCGAGCCTCCGCCGATGTGCCGTGAAGGCCTCCATCACAGGGCTCAGCGCTGTGA